>JALSNG010000046.1 GCA_026987155.1 Thermococcus sp.
CAGGGAACTTACAAATAAACTTATGGAACGCAAGGATGTTTACGCCGTGGTTTTTAACGGGGTCATAACCCAGAGGCTCATAGACACTGTGAGCGAAACGGGCGTCAAGTATCTCGTCGGGGCCAGGAAATACAACGTAGTTAGAAGGCCGGTTAACCTGAAAATAATCACTTTTGCAGAGTGAGGGTATCTTTTCTCTATTCTTTTGAATTCACTCGGGAGTAAGTTTATAACTGCTCCCCCATTTTCCCCATTGGTGGGGAATATGGACGTGGAAGAACTGATTTGGAAGTACGCACTCATAAACGCTTACACACATGGGGGGAAGGCAAACGCCAAGGCCGTTATCGGAAAGGTTCTCGGTGAGAACCCCGAATTGAGACCCAAGGCGAAGGAGATAATCCCCCTCGTCAACGAAATCGTTGAGAGAGTAAACGGTATAGGTCTCGGAGAGCAGGAGGCCAAGCTGAGGGAGATTTACCCCGAGTTCTTTGAGGAGAAAAAGGCCAAAAAGGAGGAGAAGAAGGGTCTGCCACCCCTTCCAAAGGCCGAGAAGGGGAAGGTCGTTACCCGCTTCGCTCCCAATCCGGATGGAGCATTCCACCTCGGAAACGCGAGGGCAGCCATCCTGAGCCACGAGTACGCGAGGCTCTACGGTGGAAAGTTCATCCTTCGCTTTGACGACACCGACCCGAAGGTCAAGAGGCCCGAGCCCAAGTTCTATGAGTGGATACTGGAGGACCTCGAATGGCTTGGCTTCAAGATAGACGAGATACACATCGCCAGCGACAGGCTGGAGATATACTACGACTACGCTGAGAAGCTCATAAGGAGTGGAAAGGCCTACGTCTGCACCTGCAAACCGGAGAAGTTTCGCGAGCTTCGTGACAAAGGAACTCCCTGCCCCCACAGGGAGGAGCCGGTTGAGGTTCAGCTGGAGCGCTGGAGGAAGATGCTGAATGGCGAGTATAAGGAAGGGGAGGCCGTGGTGAGAATCAAGACCGACCTCAAGCATCCCAACCCCGCCGTCAGGGAGTGGCCGGCGCTGAGGATAATAGACAATCCCAACCACCCAAGAACCGGCAACAAGTACCGCGTCTGGCCGCTCTACAACTTTGCCTCCGCCATAGACGATCACGAGCTTGGCGTCACCCACATCTTCCGCGGGCAGGAGCATGCTGAAAACGAGACGAGGCAGAGGTACATCTACGACTACTTCGGCTGGGAATACCCGGTTACGGTACACCACGGAAGGCTCTCCATCGAGGGCGTCATCCTCAGCAAGTCGAAGACAAGGAAGGGCATTGAAGAAGGAAAATACCTCGGCTGGGACGACCCCAGGCTCGGAACCATAAGGGCCCTCAGGAGGCGCGGCATAAGGCCGGAGGCAATACGGGAGCTCATTATAGAGGTCGGCCTCAAGAGGAGTGATACCACCGTGAGCTGGGATAACTTAGCCGCGATAAACAGGCGTATAATCGAGCCGATAGCAAACCGCTACTTCTTCGTTGCCGATCCGATACCGATGTATGTAGACGGTTACGACGAGGAGTTCGTCGCCGAGATACCGCTCCACCCGGATCACCCGGAGAGAGGAACGAGAAAGCTCAAGTTCAGACCAGGAGAGCCGGTCTACGTCTCAGGGGACGATATGGGGCTCTTCAAGCCGGGCAACTTTGTAAGGCTTAAGGATCTCTTCAACGTCGAGATAGTCGAGGCGAGCGAAGACGGAATCAGGGCGAAGTTCCACAGCGTCGAGTACGAGGTTGCCAGGGAGAACAAGTGGAGGATGGTTCACTGGGTGACCGTAGGAAGGCCCTGCGAGGTTCTTGTGCCAGAGGGAGACAAACTGATAGTTAGAAAGGGTCTTCTTGAGAGCGATGCCCACGTAAAGGTCGACGATATAGTCCAGTTCGAGCGCTTCGGCTTCGTCAGAATAGACGAGGTAAAAGATGAAAAGGTCAGGGCAATATTCGCCCACAAGTGATTAATCTTACACTCCCCCACTTTTTTCGGCAAAAATTGAGTTGCCTAAAGCTCCAAAGAGGATAACTACCGCCGCCAGGATTGCCGATATTATGTAGACTCCCCCCTCCTTCCCGTAGGTGTAGAACGCTATGACGCCGCCCACCGCGAAGAGCAAAACGCTCAGCATCGAAAGACCTTTGTGTATGGGACTCGATTCGCCAACCATGACTGGATAGAGCTCGTAGATGGCAGTGAAAAACATTGATATTGAGACGGCTTTAAGGACCATATCCGCTACCGTTGGGACCGAATCAAAAATGCCGAGTGCAATGGAAGCCGATATCAAGTACAGGGCTGCTCTATCCCTTGAGACCCGAAGCATGGACTCGACTATCTGAAGGCCCACCTCAGCCGTGGGGAGTAGGCTCGTCAACCCTGCAAAGAACACCGATATCGCTATGAGGGCAAGCAGCACAGGGTAGCTGGAAAGTATCTGGGGTAGCTCCCCCATGAGTTTTATGGCTCCCTCATCTCCTCCATAGATGTACTGGAGGAGTCTCGCAGGAGTTGTAGGCGCAATAGAGTACACAACCGTCACGGTGGACAGAATGCCTATAACGAACTGTATGAGGATTCCACTTCCAACGATGAGTTTGGGACTGAACCTCTCATTGAGGAAACTGCCGAGCATGAGATAGAACGCAAAGCCGAGACCAACTCCATAGAGGGCTCTGAGCGCGGCATCTTTTATCATCTCCCCACTGAGTCCGTTTTTAGCAAGGAGCATGTGTTTTGCCAGGCCAAGGTAAGCCGCATTCTCCGGGATTATGAGCTTGAAGGCCACGGTGGTTACGAGGATGGCCACAACGAGCAGTATTGAACCCGCCGCCATTATCTTAAAGGTTCCCTCCTTTGCCCTCGTGAGGATTAGAAACATTATAATGAACATCGTGAGCTTTGCTATCAGTCTCCCAACCGTCCCGGTTCCAAGGATGGGTGAGAGCAGGCTCAACATGACGTTTGCAGAGTAGTACGAGAGAAACATGACGATAACAAGTAGAAACGTCAGCATGAGGGCGGGTTTGCGTAGCAGCTTTGTAAAGAGCTCCACAAAATAGTAGCCGGAGTTCATCACCCTTTCAGTCTCAAGCAGTGCGATATACCCGAAGAGACCCAAGAATACCACATGAACTGCAAGCCCTGTTATTCCGTATTTCAGCCAGAACTGTGGAAACAACCCTATCGTTCCTATTCCAGTCGCAAATCCTGCAACAAGGAACGCCAAGTAAAACGTCCACTTCTTAACATCGTCCATTTTATCACCTCCTTATTTTTCCTCCAATGCGGAAGGAGGATTTAAAAAATTAATCCCGTGTGGAGGGAGCCGGTTGGATTACACTTGGATAAAACCCGCATCCTCCCTGAGTAGGGCTCTCCAAAAGAAAAATACGAGAATCAGCGCCCCTCAAGCAGGAAGGGGCTGATATAAGATCCAAACCGTTCTTTGAACTCCATTAGTCTCTCTTTCTCAGCGTTTAGAACCTCAAAGAGCTCTTCTGGGACTTCCTTAACTTTTTCGCGGTAGATTCTCTCTATGCGCTCAATCTTTGCCAAAAGCTCCGGAATTCTTATAGTGAACTGCTTCTCGTAGGCATCCCTATCATAATCCTTGTTGAGAACCTCCCTGAAAAGCTTCGCCAAGTCCTCATACTTCGGAATGTAGCCTATCGGCGTCTCTATCGCGTCAACATCTCCGTGGACCCTAAGCTCCATCCACTTGAGCCATACTGCTTTGTCGAGCTTGTGGTTGAGCCAGTTGCCGTTTTCATCTCTCAAGAAGTAGTTCACCGCAAATATTTTGGGGATCTTTTTCAGCTTTTCTCCGAACTTCAGGTAGTTCTCTATGTACTCCCCGAGGGGAACGCTCATGAAGTCCAATATGGCCATAGGGTTGAAGGCCCTAACCCCTTCTCTGCCAAGGGTTGCCGCGGTGGTTTCGCTCTCAAGTGAAGCCCCCATCGTTATTACTCCATGCTTCCAATCAAAAGCTTCCCTCACAGGCGGCCAGGTGTCTTTGTCGCGACCGCCGAAGATCATTCCTCCGATCTCAACCCCACAGGGGTTCTCTAAGGCTTCCAGGTCAACGTTAGGAAAGTGTTCTAATGAAACTGTAAAGCGCGCGTTCTTGTGGCTCGGAGGTATCTCATTTCCTTCGTTGTCCTTTTTACCCTTCCACCACCTTCCACTGTGGTTCTCGCCTTCCTCTGGGATCTCAACGCCCATGTCATTCCAGTAGGGTTTTCCACCATTAACGAGGACGTTGGAGAATATTATCTCCACCGGCGAGTGAAGAACCCTCCATATTATCGGATCATCCTCCGGGTTGACACCCTGAATAATGCCAAAGACACCCTTCTCGACGTTGGCTCCCCTGGCAACACCATTGACGGGAAGAATGAAGGTCAAATCGTCGCCGACTATGTTTTCCCAAGGAACCATAGCGGTTGAAGTCTTTCCACACATGCTCGGATAAGCACCGGTGAAGTAGGTCTTTCTTCCGTTCGGGCCGTTTACACGCATGAGAAACATGTGCTCGCTGAGCCAGCCTTCTTTTACGGCCTTCTGGATTGTAAGCCGGAAGGCGAGCTTTTTAAGACCGATGGTGTTGCCCCCGTACTGTGTGTTCACTGAATAAACGGTGTCATCCATCAGGTCGATATAGATTCTCCTTTTGTCGAGGTTCTTACTTGTTTTCCTCTCGTCAAGCTCTCCCGCGGAGTGAACGAAGCGGAGAAACTTGGCGTTTCTGCCCAGACGCTTGAACTCCTCGTAACCCTTTCTGTAGAGTATGAACTCTGAGTGGGCAACGTAGGCCGAATCGGTAAGCTGGACTGACGGGATTGTGAATATCGAGTTTTTAGGACCCAGGACGAAGAAGCACACGAAGAGCTCTTTACCCCGCATAATGCCCCTCATCAATTCACGTATCTCCTTCAACCCTTCATCCCTGTCCTTGGTGTTGAGGAACGGAATAGCCTTCCCGCCGGGAACGAGGAGTTTGGTGTTTGCCTTATCCCTCGCTTGATCGTAGTAGTTGTCGTAGTGGACGGTATGGTTTGGCGTTTCCAGCATCGTTTCCTCGCCGTAGTACAGGGCCTTCCATCTAACATAGCCTTCGTCCCCTTCGCTATCGGTGCAGACAAAAACTTTGCTCGGCTCAAGCCACTCTATCCAGTCCGCCAAAAAAGCGTGAAGCTCCGGGTTGTTTATTGATTTGATTTTTTCGAATTGTTCCTTCTCCAAGAGTTTCCCAAGCCTTTCGAGCGACATGTTATCGCCTCCGTAGGCTCCTTATTCTTTCCTTTAAAAAACTTCTCGCAAACTTAAGCTCACAACGCTTCCAAACTCGGGATGTATTTAAACGGCTCTATAAGATTCAATTTTATTGAGCAAACAATGGCAAACCGATGCGTTTTTATGTGCGTGCATGCACTAACTATGGTCGATGCATATCAGAGTTCACCACAAGCCGCAAAGTATATTAACTCTCAGTGATATACCCCCTCGTAAGATTGAACATCGAACAGTGACTAACATGGATCCATTCCAAATGACAACACGCCGGGATTGCTTTCCACTAAGATGATTCAAGTTGAGGTGATACGGATGGAGGTATACTACTCCCCAAGGTTCAATCCTGAAGAACTCGCCCTCCTTGGAAGGGCAATTGGGACGATTTCCCACGGGACAATAATAGTTGGGAGGGACGGAAGGGCGATATCAAGGTACGGAAAGAGGGCCATGGTAGTCGGAATAGTGAGTACGGGTTCGACGATAATGGATGTCCGGCTGATTCCCCTAATAGCCCTCAAGGACTTTGCCCACAGAAAGGGACTCCCCCTGGCCTATGTTTACTACTACAACGGGGTGAGGGTTCACGTGAGTGGAATCGACGTTGAGGAAATAGAGGCCATAATGGAAACAAAAAGCTTTATTGAAGCACAACCCAACGACATCGGGGCGACCGTTTACTATCCAAACGCCCTCGACGACTTTCTCCACGAGATATTCAAGAGGTACTCCTTCAGAATCGAGGGAAAAGCTTTAGTGGATACCATGAACACTCCCGCGGTTCTCATATTCCCACGCATGAGCGAGCACTTCGGCTTTGAAGTCGAGCTGATAAACGACATGATGACGAGTTATCTGCCTCCAAAGCCAAAGGAGGTCTTTTTGCACAAGCTAACGAAGGGGGACTACGATTTTGGTCTCAGGTTTAGACCGGAGGGGATCGTGGAGTTTCACCATGGGGGAGAAGAAGTCGAGTTTGGGAGCATGTGGAAGCTAATAGACCATATGAAGAAGGTCCTTTGATGTGCCCTCGAAAATATTAAAAGGCCACCCAAGGATGCCTAATGGTTAGCTGGAGGTGAAATCGTGGGAAAGTTCATAGTATTCGAGGGCATAGACGGAGCTGGCAAGTCAACTCAGGTAAATCTCCTCGGCGAATGGTTCAGGGAAAAGGGATACGATGTTGTAATAACAAAGGAACCCACCGACACCGCCTTTGGAAAACTGATAAGAAAACTCGTTCTAACAGGTGGTAAAGAGGGAATAATAGACGGTGCCAGAATAAGCCATGAAGCCGAGGCCCTTCTTTTCGCAGCGGATAGAGCGGAACACGTTAACAAACTCATAAAACCCGCCCTTAAAGCCGGAAAGATAGTGATATCAGACCGCTACTTCTACTCATCCCTCGCCTACCAGTGGGCGAGGGGACTCGACCTTGAATGGCTTATAGATTTAAACAGGTTCGCAATACGACCCAACCTTGTGATTCTTCTTGATCTCCCCGTCAAGGAGAGCATGAAGAGAATAAACGGTAGGGATATTGGCAACGAATTTGACAGAATATTCGAGCTCCAGAAAAAAGTCAGGGAAAACTACCTAAAACTCGTAGAACGCTTCCCAGAAATAAAAATCATAAACGCATTCGAAGACGTGGAGACTGTTCATTCCCAGATTGTAGCCCTTGTAGAGGCCCTTCTCACTTAATCCCATCCTCCAATGGCAAAGGTGATTCATGTGGGGTCGGCCAGTGCCGATGTCGTCATCTCTCAGGCCGGTAAACGTTCGTCATTCCCCAGCTAATTTTTCCCATGAATTTTTAAACCCTACGGGAAAGAACAATTGGCCAATGATGAGCGTTAGCCACTCTGAAGATGATGATAAGAGGGTTAGCCGAGGCCTAACTTTTTAACTCCCACCCACAACTTTCAGAGGGTGTTGGAATGAGCCTTGAGGAATTTTACCGCCATTTCAGGGCTGGAATGGATCCCGATGACGAAACTGCCCGGGAAAGGTTTTACTCCATAGTTTCATTTCTCAGAAAAACGGGAATAAAAGCAACGACTGTCCTCGATTTGTGTGCTGGAACCGGAATAGCGGGAGTTGCAGCAGTTAAAGCATTCTCTGCTTCTCAACTGACCCTTCTCGACAAAAGGGAGGAAGATATGTTCAAAGTCACCGAGTGGCTTGAGGTGGGAAACGTCAGGCCCTCCATTTTCATGGTTTCCGGCGATGTGCTCTCACTACCCGAACTTGTAGGAACCCATGATTCTGCACTGCTCTTCGGACACACAATGGCACACTTCAACCCTTTTGAGGCAATCCGGCTGTTTTCAGCCGTGTCTCTTGTTCTCAACGAAGAGGGATCCTTCATCTTGGAGGAGGTTGACAGGATAAAGAAGTTCCTGTTCTCCTCACGATACAGGGATTTCATAGTGGAAGCGACGGGAAAAACAAAGGTTGTCTCCCTTCATAAGGGATACGAGGTAAAGAGGGGCGTCGAAAGAAGGGCCTTCTATCGCCTGCCAGAATTTGAGGAGATAGCGGAGTTGGACATCAGACTCTGGGATCTTGCATCCCTGGTAGCCATGGGAAAAATCTTCTTTAAGGCGAGTAATCTCGTAACTCCAGAGGAACACGGTATCCAGGGACTTTCAAACATAATACTCATGAAAAAACCAAAGAAGGACATTGCCCTAAGGATTTATTCCGAGTTCAGAAACCTCTGAGTTAGGAAGGACATCTCCCTACTACCCAACCGGAGACTTACGCCAAGTTTCTACAACGAACTCCAAAAACTCTCTGAGGAACTTCATTCCGGCTTCGTTGTTGGCAGCTTTTGGATGTATCGAGAGATAAAAGGGATATTCCGACGATAGGTAGTCCCCTTCAGCTTTTTTAAGCTCAAAGGGAAGCTTTACCCTGGACAGGTACCAAGTGTATTCCCTGTTGGTGATCCTTTTCGTAGTTCCGTTGGGGAACACGATGAAGTTCTTGGTTATCACCGAAAGATTATGGGAGAGCACGACCTTCAGAGCCTCCTTGGAGAGGGCGTATCTCGGAGGTAAAAAAACCGTTGGGGTTAGATTCACCTTTCTCATTATCCCAAGGGCCTTTTTCAGTTTATCTTCAGCGGCACTTCCGTTGCAATCGAATTCTCTCCCGATGTGGGTGTATCCATGAAGGCCGATGTGATACCCATCCCTCTCAAGGGAGTGCAGGTATTCCACGAACCTGGGATATTCAGTCAAATCGTACTTGCCCGCGTGATCCGGGATTACGAGAAGGTACGTGGAGTCCTGCAGGCCAAAGGAATCTATAATCCTCACAATCTCCCTTAGATAGTCAAAGTACACCGGACTGACGTCGTGAACCAGTATAACCAGTGAAACCGTTGAATTCTCCCCGACACTTTCACTTTCGTTTTGCTCCAACGAAACCGCCGGGTTTCCCCCAACGATATTCACCTTTGATTTTGATATCCCCTCATTAGTCACTTCTAAGGCCAAACTAAGCAACAATATGATGCAGAAAATACCCAAGATTCGTCTCATGGACACCACCAATAGCCAATCTCTTCAGTAGTTTTAATGTTTTTCCATGGTAACAATTTTAGAATGATTTCAAATTAAAAGAGAACAGCCCAACCGTTTCAGAAAGCTTTCAAAGGGCTTTTTAACCCCCTGGGTAATCCCAAGAACAAAATGTTCTCCCCAACAAGTTCCCCCGCCCGGATGGAGAGACAATAGCCAAGGCCATGAAAGCAAGATAAAAAGAAAAGACGTAAACTCCTTAAAGGTGCCTACTCAAAAAATGACCAACCCTCTTTTTCCACTCCTCAGGATGGAACTTCAGCGTCCTGACGTGGGGTGCATCGGCAACCCAGAGCTCAACATTTGGGTTTACCTTCTTGTTCCCTTCGTAGAACTCCCGAACCTCCTCAACCTTCACGAGAGGGTCTTTTTTACCCGCTATGAGGAGGAGGGGTTTTTTGATTCTCTCTGCGTATTCCAGCATGTTAAGCTCTTTTGCTCCTGTGAAGAGCTTTGTGAAGGGCTTGACGAAGTGGTAGAGCCACTCGGGCAGGTTGGCGAAGTACTTCAGACCGCGCGCCCCGGTTCTGTCGAGGTAAATCGGCGGCGAATCCGCGACTCCGCAGGTTATACGCTCGTCCTCGGCGAGAGCCCTGATAGTTACCACCGCACCCATCGAAAAGCCGACGAGGCCTATCTTATTGGCCTTCTCCGGCTTGTTCTTTTCGAGCCAGTCTATAGCCGAGAGAACGTCGATGAGCTCCTTCTCGCCAACCGTGGTGTAGTTACCCTCGCTCTTTCCGTGGGCGCGGAAATCAAAGACGAGAACGCTGTAGCCTTCCCCCAGGAGGAACTCGGTAGTTTGTTTCATGTAGACCTCGTCCCACCTACTCCTCGTGTAGCCGTGGAGGGGAATAACCGTTGAGTCCTTCTCGTTGGGAATCCACCACCCGCTCAGCCTCAACCCGTCCCTTGTCTCAATGGCAACATCTTCGTAGTCGTAGCCAAGGTCCTTCGGCGTCCAGTCCCCGATAAAGCGCGGGGGTTTAACCATCCTGTAAGCAACGAAGGCCGAGAACGCCAGGAACACCACGATGAGAAGCGCGATTATCATCATTATCATCCGCCATCACCCCCTCACTCTCAGCACATTAGAAAAAGAAAGGGACGGTATTTAACCCTTCTCAACATCGAGGTGCTTCATTCCCCATATGAGCGGCAGTGCAATTAGGACAAATACGGCCCCAACGGGGAAGAGTACCCTGTAGTTGCCCCCGGCAAGCTGGACGATGGCCCCTCCGAGGAGTCCAGCGATAAGAATTGGAAAAGACTTGGTAGCTTCAAAGAAGCCGTAGTAGCGCCCGTTGAAAGCTTCCTTTTCGTACTTTGTCAGGAGGTCGCCGATGACTGGCCACGATGTTGCCATCAGCATTCCCCAGCCTATTCCCGCGAACCCTATCAATCCCGTCACTTCCGCTTTTGTGGTGGCAAACCAGCCGAAAAGGAAGGGCAAGAGGAAGATAACACCCCCGAGTATTATTGACTTTCGCCTGCCGACTCTGTCGTAGAGGGAACCGCCGGTTATGGCACCCACGAGGACGGTAACGTTGAAAATTGCCATGATTGCGTTTCCAAGGGCGGTAACGTCACCGTTTCCAAGAATTGACTCGAGGATTCCAAAGAGGAACACCGCTATGAACTCAAAACTGAGCCACCAGAGCATCTGGGCAATGTAAAAATTCAGAAAATCCCTGTCGGAGATTATTGCACGTAAGTAATCCACCAAACCCTCACTTGGAGGTTCTTCCCTTAATTTGGGCTCTTTTATCCGGAAGAAAACGTACAGGGCGGAGAATATTAGGAAGAAAGACACCACTGCAAAGGGAATCCACAGATAACCCGCCTTTATCATGGCCTCTACGCCCTTCTCAATTCCCGTTATCTTGGTGGCCTTTGCAGCGAGAAAGGCAAGAGAGCCAAATAGAACGAGGTTGCCCATCCATTCAAACAGGGTAACGATTCCGCTCGCCCTGCCCCTGCTTCCGCTTGGGATTACATCCGGCATTAGGGCCCGGTACTGAGCCACAAAGAAGTACATGGAGAAGTAGAACCCGCTGAGTATCACCGCAAACCCCAACAATGGAATCCCTGCAATGTACGCCAAGTATATCCCCAGGACTATTAGACCTGCCAAAACACCCCCCAAGAGGATGAAGGGCGTTCTCCTACCCCTCTTTGAAGAGTAGACATCGCTGTAATACCCCATCAGTGGGGGGACTATGAGCCCCATCAGCCCCTGAAGGGAAAGGACCGCCCCTATAATGGCGGGGGCGTTTGTGTAACCCTCTTGGAGGAGTTTAAACGTGAGTCCTTTGTTTATTGCCCAGCCCGTGCTCATACTGAAGCCCAACAGAGCCAAACCGAGTATAGTTCCCCAGCCAAACTTCCTGCCTCCCATGCAAACCACCCCAGAGCTAAAGCAGCATACATTATGAACGTTTGAGAATCAGAACTTTTAAGGCTTGTGAGTTCATTTTTGGACGGTAGTAAACCCGACAAATACGGACAATGAATGCATCTCCGAAAAGGTTTTTATTCCCCCGCGTTCAATTGGGGGTTAGGTGTCAACCAATGTGGGAACGTGACGGAGTTATCGTCCTCGGCCACAGAGGATATTCCTCCAGTTTTCCGGAGAACAGTCTCTTAGCTTTCAGAAAAGCCATAGAAGCCGGGGCCGACGGAGTTGAGCTCGATGTCTGGCTTACGGGAGACGGAAACGTCATTGTCATGCACGACGAGACCATAGACAGGACGAGCGACATGAGTGGCAGGCAAAAGGAGATGACGCTTGAGGAGCTCAAAAAGGCAAACATAGGAATGGGGGAGAAGATTCCAACGCTGGAGGAGGTTTTCGAGGCCCTACCAAGGGATGCCCTAATCAACGTCGAGCTCAAGGACAGAGACGCTGTTGAGAGGGTTGCCAAGATAGTCAAAGAGAACGACCCTGAGAGGGTGCTAATTTCATCCTTTGACATCGATGCCCTCAGGGAATACCGTAGGTTCGACGGAGAGACCAAAATGGGGCTCTTGATTGATAGAGAAGACGTCGTTCCCCTGATTCCAAAGCTGAAAGAGGAGCTCAACCTCTGGTCGATAAACATTCCGATGGAGGCAATATATATACTCGGCTTCGAGAAGACCGTCCAGACCCTTCACTGGGCGCGCTCCCTCGGTCTCAAGGTTGTCCTCTGGACCGGGAACGATGCACTGTTCTACCAGAACGACAACCTGATTAGGCTGAAGGGCCTCTTCGAGATCGTCATTGCAAACGACGTGGAAAAAATGATGGGTTATCTGAGGGAACACGGACTCAGATAAAACCTTTTAAGGTTTTCATTTTACCCCCATTGGTGGGGCAATTGGACAGGGTGGAGTGTCTGTTCCTCACTATCGTTGCAATTCTCGCGGTCTCTTTCGTAATCCCTCCTTACACCCATTCGCCCCCACTTGAGAGGTTCGTTGATAGCACCGTCGGGATCCATGAGAAACCCGCAGAATGGGTAAGCTACGTTGAATGCATTGCAGACACCAGTTCCTACTACGGTTACGTTGTTAACTGGACTCTCGGATATCCCCATGACCAAGGTTTTTCCGAGCTGAGAGTGTTTAAAACGACACTCTTGGTTGGAAACTGGAGCGAGTTTATCCGAAGAATGCCAGTTGGATGTGATGTCCTTGGGAGGAACAGAGTGCCCCACAACAACAGCCTTCAGATGGCATCGGAACGACTCAAAAACTTGACTGAAGGGACGCCCGATTACGAGAAGCTGAAGCCTTTCTTCGCGTTCTCCGGATCCCCCAAAGAGCCCGCCAACCTTACACGGGTTCACGTCA
>JALSNG010000047.1 GCA_026987155.1 Thermococcus sp.
TCGCGCTTACAACCTCCCTGAACTTGCCCTGGCCGGCCATCCAGGCCTCGATGTCGTACTTTTTGGCAGCCACATATCCCAGATCACCTGTGCAGATGTTCACAACGCGGTAGGGAATCTCAAGCTCCTGGAATATCTCCTCAGCGTTGGCTATGAGCTTCTCGTGCCACTCCCAGCTCTCATCAGGCTTTGAATAGACGAACTGCTCGACCTTGTGGAACTGATGCACCCTGAATATACCCTTCGTGTCCTTCCCAGCAGTTCCGGCCTCCTTGCGGAAGCAGGGGCTTATTCCAACGTAGAGCAGCGGTAGGTCTTTGCCCTCGATTATCTCGTTGGCATGCATTCCAGCGAGGGGATGCTCTGCCGTCGGGATGAGGTAGAGGTCCTCATCTTCAACCTTGTAGATGACGTCCTCGAAGTCGCCGAAGCTCGTGACACCCTCCTCCACAAACCTGCGCACCATGTAGGGCGGTATGACCGGAGTAAACCCTTTCTCGATGAGCTTGTCGAGGGCGAAGCGGAGCAGTGCCAAATCGAGGATGACCAGTTCGTTCATGAGGTAGTAAAAGCGCGCACCGCTGACCTTGGCGGCCCTCTCAAGGTCTGCCCCCTTCAAAAGTTCAAGCATGTCAACGTGCAGCCTCGGTTTCCAGTCGAGGACTTCGTACTCCATCTTTCCGAGGCTCCCCTCCTTGAAGCTCTCAAGGAAGCCCTCCCAGACTCTCGCCCTGCCCCAGAACCTTATTGGAACGTTCTCGCTGTCGTCTTTGCCTATCGGAACGCTTTCGTGGGTGATGTTGGGTAAACGCCAGAGGTAGTAGTCGATTCTTTTCCTAAGTTCTTCAACTTCTCTCTCAAGTTCCTCGATTTGCCTAACTATCTCGTTGCTCCTCGCGAGGAGGTCATCAACTGGCTCGCCGGCCTTCTTGCGCTTGCCTATCTGAACCGCCAGCTGGTTGCGCTCCTTTCTGAGGGCGTTTATTCTCTTCAGGTTCTCGCGCCACTTCCTGTCGAGTTCAAGGATTTCATCTATCCACTTGAGCTTTTCTATCTCCCCCCTCTTCATGAGGTCGCCCTTCACGAGGTCGGGATTTTCACGGATGAGCTTTATGTCCAGCATAGCCAACACCTTGGGGAAGAATGGAAAAGAGTTTAAAAAAGGTTTTGATTGGAGCACCCACCCCAGAATACCCGTAAATGCAGAATAAATAATGAAAGCGGCACATCACGCCGAATCCAACAACCGTTCCAGAGTCTCGACGGCTTCTTTTTCAAGCAAATACGCCTCCCGGGACTTCCACCACCTGACCGGGCTCCGGAGGTACTTCCACATGTGTGCCCTTATCCAATCCAAGTCATCGTGTTGCCAAGCAAGCCTGATACTTTCAACGGCGGTAGAATTGAGGTTACGAACCATGGAGAGAACGGTGTCGTTAACCCCACTTTCCACGGCCTCTTGATAGAGGGCAGGAAGTTTGTCGTAGTTGAGGAAGAACCATACCGTCCAGAGGTTCCAAAGGTCAAACAGTGTTCCGAACGTTTCTTCCCCGTAGTAGCCGGGGGGTCGTTCTTTGCCTTTGATCACTACATCGGTGCTCAGATTGTTGTTCTCCTCGTCGCTCTCCTGGATCAAATTGGGCCAGTCAACCACAACGGTTAGGTTGAAATCGCCACTCTTTTCCACATTCCATCGAAGAAGCACGCTGTAAGATTCGCCGGGGGCAATCTCCGGAATTAACGATGAGTCCTCCACGCGGTTGTTCACGAGCAGGGTCACGTTGACGTTTCTGGCAACCTCCTCCCCGAGGTTACTCACCGTGGCGTTTACCTGGACAAGCTCCCCCACCGATATGAATGGCGGGATCGAGATGTTGGTCACGGTGAGATCCGGAAGGGGCCGTTTCTTAACGCTGACCTTCAAGCTCAGGTTGTTGTTACTCTCATTGAACTCGGGGATCTCGTTCTCGGGATCAACCACGATGGTCAGCGAGTGGTTCCCGGGGGATGATGGAATCCACTCAAAGGTAACGTTCCGCGACTCCCCAGGTGGTATTAGGTCAACGGTCTCGTTCGCAAGTGATGCTCCATCGACCAACAGCGAAACCTTCACATTTCCGGCACTGAGGTTCCCTATGTTGGATATGGTGGCGTTTACCAAAATGGGGTTCCCCTCAACGAGGTCCGAAGGGACACTAACAGAGTCCACTTTCAAGTCCGGCTTATAAACGGGGGCTTTTGAGACAACCAAAGTTACACGCAGTTCATTGTTGGTTTCATTGAGCTCCAAAACGCTGTCTGAAGGATCCGCCACCGCAGTTAAAACGTAATTCCCAACACTTTCCGGTTTCCATGTAAAGGAAACAACAGTACTCTCACCGGCCCCGAGGGAGGGAACTTGGACAGGGCTTCCAATGGGGAGGCCGTTCACGCTGAGGGTCACGTTAAAAGGCCCTGAGGGATACGTCCCGTTGTTCAATACCGTGACGTTGATTTCCGCAGTGTCGTTCACATAGGCCGGAACTGGCACAGTTATTGCGGTTACAACCAGATCGGGCCGCAGGGGTTCTCCCACGTTCAGGTTAACGGTCAGGTTGTTGTTACTCTCATTGGATTCCAAAACCCTATCCTCAGGATATCCGGGATCCACGACGGCAGTTATGTTGTACCCTCCGGGGTGAGGCGCGGTCCATTCCACACTGAAGTTTTTCTCTTCCCCGGGCGTTAAAATGTCAACCGGAAAAGCTGTTAAGGGCTCACTGTTTATGTAAAGTGTAACGTTGAAGGCCGTTGCATTCTCCTCACCAATGTTGGCAATGGTAACGTTAAGGGAGTAAGTGTTGGTCGGAGGGTCGACCAGTTCTGGGTGTATACCAATGACCGTGAGGTCCGGGAGCTTGGGTGGGTAGATAAGGGGTAGGAAGTCCTCCTCCTGCGTGTTGGGAAGGCTATAGGGAACGTCGCATATGCCATCGTTGTTGAGGTCTTCGTTGCATGTCTCACTGAATCCCGTGCCGTCGGGTTTTGCCCAGAAGTTTCCGCCGATAAAGGGGCCGTTGATTATGTTTTCACCCCTGTGTTTCGAGACGTTGAACCATACCTCACTGTAGGATCCCGAAAAATTAACGTGATAGGTGGTGTTGATGAAGTTGTTGTATATCAGGAGCTTATTGGAGTCCGAGATGCCGATGGCAGTGGTCGGAGAGGAGAGGCCGTGG
>JALSNG010000048.1 GCA_026987155.1 Thermococcus sp.
GGCTTACACGCCGGAAATGGAGAACGAGCTTGAGAAACTTCTTGAATCCGGGAACTTTAAGAAGGCCCCATGGAATGAAATTGGAGCGCTCAGAACGGCCGATCCGGGGAAGGAGTACATAAGGAAGGCCTTGGAAATGGTTCACCTCGATGACTCCTACACCGTCGTCCTCGACACGGGCAACGGTGCTGGAAGTATTATTTCCCCATACCTCCAGCGCGAGCTCGGGAACAAAGTTATCTCCCTCAATTCCCACCCGAGCGGGTTCTTTGTCAGGGAGCTTGAGCCGAACGCCAAGAGCCTCTCGATGCTGGCGAAGACAGTCAAAGCCATGAATGCCGACGTTGGAATAGCCCACGACGGCGACGCCGACAGGATTGGGGTCGTCGATGAAAACGGCAACTTCGTGGAGTACGAGGTCATGCTCTCGCTCATAGCCGGCTACATGATCAAAAAGTTCGGGAAGGGTAGAATAGTCACGACGGTGGATGCCGGCTTTGCCCTGGATGACTACGTTAAACCCCTCGGCGGTGAGGTCATAAGGACCCGCGTTGGAGATGTGGCAGTTGCCGAGGAGCTGGCTAAGCACGGTGGCGTCTTCGGCGGTGAGCCTTCTGGAACTTGGATAATGCCCGGGTGGAACTTGACTCCCGATGGAATCTTTGCCGGGGCTCTGGTCCTTGAGATGATCGACAGGCTCGGCCCGCTCAGCGAACTTGCTGGAGAAGTCCCGCGCTACGTAACGTTAAGGAAAAAGATACCCTGCCCCAACGAGAAGAAAGCTAAAGCGATGGAAATCATAGCGAGGGAGGCCCTCCAGAGCTTCAACTACGAGAGGCTCATAGACATCGATGGAATAAGGATTGAGAACGATGACTGGTGGATCCTCTTCCGCCCGAGCGGGACGGAGCCTATAATGCGCATAACGCTGGAGGCGCACACCGAGGAGAGGGCGAAGGTGCTGATGGAGAAGGCAGAGAGGCTGGTGAAGGAGGCGATAGCCAGGGCCTGATCACTTCAACCTCTTCAACTTCTTTCCTATTATTGCGAAGGTTGCTATGAACGCCACAAGCACGACCCAGCCGAGGTTCTTGCCCGCTTCCTCTGGAATGACGATGTAGATGAAGAGCATAACCGTGAGGAACGTCACTCCGATGAGGACGACCCCTTCTCCCCTCGTTCCAGTCCTTATCTTCCCCCTTGGGTGAAAGCTTGAGAAGCGGCTCCACCTTATTCCGGAAACAGTCAGCGTATCCGCGAAGAGGTGCGAGACGTAGCCGATGAAGAACGCTACCGCCGGCCAGTAGCTGTTTGTTACCCAATACGCTAAGCCGCCAATGAGAGCGGTTATAATCATGGCGGCCTCTACAGTATGCGTTGCCCCTCTGTGCTCCACGAACCGGGGCATGACGTTTCCACCGGGCAGTTTTGTCGATATGTATGACTTGGGGTGGTCTATGTCGGGCATCAGGGCCCCGAAGGCAGCCATACCGATGTCCAGAGGGTTCATGGGGGCTCCAAAGAGAACCGCCGTCAGGTAGAACAGAACCCCGAAAACCACGTGCGTGTACCACATCATGCCAACCACCACTTAAAGCAGGAGTCTCTTGAGGAGGTTAAGCTCCCGTTCTGGCCATGCTTCCTCGTGGAGGACGATTATAAGCGCCCCTTCGTGGAGAATGGCCATGTCCTTCACTTGGGAGAGGAACTTGACGAGGGCCTCGAATCCGTTGTATGTTTTGAGGTATTCTGGGCAGTCTATGAGTAGAATCCCTCCTTTTTCAACCTCCCGAAAGTATCTCGCGGCCATATCTGCCATTTTGGCGAGGTTGGTTGGGGAAATGGATCTCTCGGCCGGGACGGTGGTCACGAAGAACGAGTTCCACGCCGGAGGTACTTTTGGAGTCCTCACAAATGCAAGTATCGGGATTTCTTCGAGCTCTTTCTTTAGCTCGGCGTACCTTCTCTCATCAACGAGGTGGGCACCGGGGCTTAATGAGGTTTTCTGACTTTTGGTCGGCGTTGAAAAACCCCGGCGAGGGCGAGTTTTGCCATCGAGTAAGCAGTTAGCACCGTGAGCACCGCGCCTATCCAGAATCCTGCCGGTGCGAAGTTTTCGTTCCAGCGGAGAACTGGATAGTCCATGAAGTGGAGGCCTAAGAGTCCCAAGAGTACTCCCGCCGTCCTTGAATGGCCCTCGTGTAGGGGACTTAGTTTGAAGAGGATGTATCCTGCAAGTACTATGAAGAGGCCTGAAACACCGTAGGGTATTCCGACCGTTGCGTACCAGTCCGAGGTAAGCCCAATGATACCGAACAAGGCCCCGTACAAGGCTACGAAAACGGGTATAACGGGGAGAAGCTTTACGAGCCTCATAACGGCCTCGTAAGGTTCGAGTAGGCTTATGGCTCCATAGAGGAGAAGTGACGAGAAGAGTGCCATGGACAGGGATACCCCGTAATCGAAACCTAAGAGGTCCGATACTGGGAAGAGCATTGAAACCGTCCATGCCAGGGCCCAGTAAAGGGCGGTTTTTCTGCCGTGCTTTGCGTAGGAATGGAGCATCATGGTGCCCACTATAATTTTTGCGGCGAGACTTGCACTCTGGCCCATTAATAGTAGGGGTGGTCCCATAACTACACCCTTCTCCAATTGCCAGGTCAATTTATAAACATGATGGTGAGATCTCCATGTCTTTACTTTACATTAAGTTTTGATTTCAGGAGGTTAACGCTTCTCTCGATGTTGTCTTTGTCAAATTCGATGAATTCCCCATCGAAACGTTTCTTCAGCTCTTCAAATAATATCCCTGGACCTTCGGTCAGTTGGACACCCTGTTCCTCCACGAGCCCGCTGGACCTCCCGAGTCTCTCCCCCTTGCTCAGGTAGAAGAACTCCTGCATCGCTTTGTATGGGTAGTTTTCAGGGTCGCTTGAGCTCGTGTGGAAAACCCCGCAGGTCGGGGAGCCTTTAACGCCTATGAAAACGACCTTCTTGGGCTTTTCTTCGGTTATAACTCGCCCTATGAAGTCCGCTATCGTCTTAGCCTTCTCGCGCATTCCGAGCCTCTCGTAGACTTCTCTGCTTGCAGGTGCCCTCGGCCAGCCAATCAGCTCGTATTCAGGGCAGGGATAGGCCAAAACCTGCCAGTTCTCGTCGAGTTCTCCAATCAGCTCCCTCAAAAGCTTCGCCGTCTCGTACTCCTTCCCCTTGGGCCCGCGGTAGACGTAGAAGGGGCTTAAAAGGCATGGGGCTATGATGAGGAGGTTCATGGTTCATCCCTCAAAGGTTTTTAGAAAGGGAACCCTCTCGAAGTCGGAATCAAACGTCAGAATCAGCTCAATTCCACGCTCTTTGCACGTCGCGGCGATGAGGGAATCGTTTGGTAGGAGTTCATGGTCCTCTCCAAGCTGGGATGCGAGCTTTATCGTGTTTTCGCTTATGGGGACGATTTTCAAAAACCCTGCCTCGCTGAGTTCCTCAAGAGCTCTTTTGACCCTTTCATACACGAAAGTGTAGTCCCTCAAGTGTTTCTTGAGGTCATACGCCCCTTTAAGGCCGTCCTGAATGGCGAGGGTAAACATGACTTTATAGACGGTCTCTGAAAACACCACCGGGCTGGTGATCAGGGCGTATCCTTCATCTATGGCTTTCTTGACGAGCGCCTTTGCCCTTGGATCCCCAAGGTGCAGACCAACGAAAACCGATGAATCCACAAAGACTTCAGAACGACTCATAGTACGCCTCCTTCAGGCGCTTGTAGTCGATTTTCCCAACCTTTCTGATAACCATTGAGTCAATGAGCTCATCCAAGTCCCTCTCGATGATTTTTATCCTCACTCTCTCATGATCGCGCAGGTGGGGTTTTTTTAGGGGCTTCAGAACGCCGTTCTCGTATACAGCCTCTATAATCTCCTCCATGGTTCCACCCAATATCCTTTGGTGAAACTCCCTTTAAACCTTCCCTGTGATTTCCTCAATCATCGCCTCCACCTTCTCCCTCAGCTCATCTAAGGTTCCCTCGTTGACTATCACGTAGTCGGCTAAACCCTTCAGCTCGCTCGTGTGATATAAGCGCTCCTCGGCGTCGTCCATTGCCTTGAAGTCGGCGAAGCTCTTGATTGTCTTGTCCTTCCTGGCCTTCCTCTTCATCAGGCGCTCGAACCTTATTTCTGGCCTTGCCTCGACGTAGATGACCTTCCCTCCGAGCCTCTTGACAGCTTTTATCTCCCCCTCGGAGCGGACGCCGTCTATGACTACCTTTTCGCAGTGCCTCATCTTGTCAACGGCGAGCCTTATGAGTATGTCCTCGCCGTAGGTCTCCTTGAGGTACTTCCCGAACTCTATGAGCCTGTCCCGCGTCGGCTCGGCCTTCTCCGGCAGCTCTGGAACCCATGAATACTCGGAAACGTTGTGGGTGAGCAGGTCTATCAGGGGGTCGCTGCAGGAAACCCTGCAGAATCCCCTCTCCTCGAAGAACTTAGCAACCGTTGTCTTTCCGGCGGCAATCTTTCCAACGACACCGACTATCATCTTCTCCACATCCTCCAGATTAGATTGGCTCCATCAGTCGATTCCATAAGCCCCTCGTAGGTTAAGTCTGTGATGAACCGGATTAAGGCTTTTTTGTCGTACACCACCGGCCTTTCAAAGCCGAAGAGGTACTTAAGCTCGAAGAAGCCGATGTGGAGTAACCTGAAGGGGTTGAGGAGGGCGATTTCCCCCTTGAGCCTCAGACTGAAGGGGAAATCTGTCAGAACCAGCTTTGCTCCCCTTTCCTCCGCGAGGGCGACCAGTTTCCTCTCGTCCGGGAAGAAAACCTCCTCCGGTCTGGCATCTATCGGCTCGTACCTCAGCCTTGGGAATGAATATCTTATTCCAATGGCATCGTAGGGAAGCTTCAGCCTCTCGGCAAAGCCGAGCAGGGCTTTGGCACTGAAGCTCAGGAAGACGAGCGTTTTGATGTCCCCTCTAACTTCCGGCCATTTCCTAGGGGGGAAGCGCTTCTCGGCTTCGATTATTGGTCGGAGGAATTCAAGCTCCGTCCCCTTAATCAGCCTCTCGGCTTCATCAAGCTTCCTCCGCTTTATCTCGAGGTCGAGGTTGGAATATACCGTTACCTGTTTAACTCCAATCCTCTCGCGAAGCTTTCCGATGACGAAGCTGTTGCCTATGACGACGCTCTTGTCCGTCCTGTCGTGGGCGATTATGAAGAGCTTGTCGCCTTCGGGGTCATAGCGAACCTCGTCTATCCTGAACGGGCTCTCCGGGAGGTTATTTCTGCTTCTTATCTCCCGGACCATGGAAGTTATTCCTTCCACCGTGAGCATCGTAGTGGGGGTACCCGGGGGGTCTTTTAAGAGATTGTTCTTAAAGTGGAACAAAAACTTATAAATTTTGGAACGTTTTTTCGACGGGTGGTGTCAATGCGGGCAAAGGAAGTGGCGGTCATCGGTTTGATGCTGGGTCTTTCCCTGATGTTTGAGGTAATGCCTGTTGAAATGCCAACCGTGTGGGGAATGAAGATAGACCTCGTTGCCGTCCCAATAGTGTTGGCCTACCTTTTCTTGGGGTTGGGTGGGGGTTTGGTGGCGGTTTTCCTGCTCTTCCTCGGTCTCGGGGTGGTTTCATCAGCTTCGTGGCTCGGGGCTTTCATGAAGGCCACGGCAACGCTGGCTATGATCGTTGGTCTGGAGCTCTCAAGGAGGATAACCCGTTTTTCTCCGGGAGACCCTCAGGCGGATGTTGTAAAGTTTGCAGTTCTCGGGTACTTAATTGGTATTGCCCTTAGGGTGCCCCTCATGGTGGCTTTCAACTATTACTTCGCCATAGAGATGTTTCTCGGGATACCCCATGAGCGAGTCGTCCAGGCGGTTGAGGAGTGGACTGGAGTACCCTTTTGGGTGGCAATAGGCCTTCCCAACGCAATTCAGGGTCTCATAGACACCTTTCTCAGCGTGGCCCTCTTTGGCGCTGTTTTACGGAGGCTGCCCCATTTTCTTGAGTAGTCTCCTGATGTCCTCCGGTTTTTCTCCCCTCCTCTTGAGATAGAGGTTCCACTTCTCCGCGTATTCGAGAAACGTTTTGTCTCCAGTCTTTGCGTAAAGCCAAAGGAGGAGCCGGATATGGAGTCTGTGGTAGAATAGGCTCGACGAGTTGTAGATACTTGCGTACCTGCTCCACTTCCCTGTGTCAAAGAAGGGAAGTGCCTTTTTAACGCCCATGGTGCCCTTTAGGAAGAGAGCGTGGGCGCTCTCATCGTTCGTAACCTTCCAGTAATAGTAGAGCCCCTGCAAGCAGATTATGTTTCCGTTGAACACGAGTTGCTCGGGGTAGTAGTTGTACTCAAGGCACCAGGGACCGTATTCCGTCTCCGTTACGAATCCGCCTGCCTCAATCGGGAGGCTGAATGAGTTAAAGAAGCCCTTTGCCAGCCGCAGATACGAGGTGTTTCTTGTTTCGTTGTACGCGAGGGCGTACAACCCTGCGCCGAGCCCCTGGGCGTAGCCCGAAACCCACGGTATTGATGAGTTTTGAAAATGGAAGTAGACAGGTAGGAGGGCGTACTTTTGTCCTTTGCGGGATTTTAATTCTATGAATGGGCGCAGCTCATCGAGGATCCGGAGGAACTCCCTTTCCTCGCCCCTTTCGTAGTACATCTGGGCCCAGTGAAGTGCCGAGACAGGATAGATGTTAAACCCCCTTGCTCGGTAGTATACGAAGGGCAGGCACGTTTTGAGGGGTCCTTCTTTAACCCTGATCACTCCGTAGTAGGGGGAGTGGTTTGAGAAGACGAGGACGAGGTCTTTTCTCCCGGGTCTCTTGAAGTGGGCGTAGTAATAGTCAGTCGCCGTGAGCCCCAGAAGGTGGGTTTGTAGGGCGATTTCGTTGAGCTCTCCGAGCTTGTAGAGGAATGCAATGGTCTCGGGATGGTAGTTCAGATCCCTGTAGGCCTGCAGATAGCTCAAGTTGCCAGTTTTCACCCATAGCTGGAAGTATCTGCTCCGTAGTTTGCGATTTTTCTCCAGTTCTGCTCTTTCTCTGGGCTCCGTTAGGATCTTTTCAACCAATCCTCTGTTACTCTCGAGAAACGCCGATGGAACGTCCGCCCCAATCATACCGCTCAACCGGCTATCCTTCACCACAGTGAAGCGTCCTGGCTTGTGTTGAAGGACGAGTGTTAGGAGGTATGTCCCACCGGGCTTTGCAGTGACGTCCACAGTCCCGTTTACGTTGAATCTTATTCCCCCCCAGTTGGTGGCCTTTCCGTGAATCGTCAGTCTAATTTTGCCAGCATGTCCCGTATAGGCTATAACGGCCCTGTCTGTTTCGTTAAGGGTGGCTTTCCCTACGGTGATGTTGAAGAATGCCAGTTCAAAGGCTCCATCCCTGTTTTCCACCATGACGTAGATTTTTGCGTCTTTGTGTGCTGGAGCGCCGGGTGTGGGCTCTCTGTTTAATCTGGATGATGCAATTAGAGACATCACAACAAGGACGATAACCACAAACGTTAGGGCGTTCTTTTTCATACCACCCACGGTCGAAAAAATAGAGGGGTGGTTTATAAAATTTCCTCACAGGCTGCCGGGTATTTCTTCCATCCCTATGGTTCTCTCGCAGTAGTGGCAACGTAGCTTGAGGGGTTCTCTTGAAACAACGTGAAACCTGGATTTTACGTACTCGTGGTTGCTAACGCAGTTTGGATTCGGGCAGTGGAGTATGCCAACTATCTCGTTAGGCAGCGTGACCCTGAACTTTTCCACAATTCCGTAGCCCCTGATTATGTTGACGGTTGCGTTTGGGGCTATCAGGGCTATCTTGTTGACCTCCTCCTCGCTCAGGAACTTCCCCTCAACCTTGACGATATCTTTTCTTCCGAGCTTTTTGCTCGTTACGTTGGAGGCGAGGAGAAGAACGCCACCGTTTGCCCCGTTCAGGTGGAGTATGTCGATTACTTTGAGCCCCTTTCCTGCGGGTATGTGGTCTATGACAGTCCCTTCTCTAATAGCACTCACCTTTAGCTCGGCCATTCAGAGCACCTCCAAACAGCCCTTGCTTGCGCAAGCGCTGGCGGAAAGCGTTGGGATTTCATCAATGTGTTCGGTTCCGATTGCATCCCCCAAGCTATCGAGGTGGGATGCGGCCTAAAACTTGCAACCATTCACAGCACCCCCAGTGTTAGGCCTAAAAGTGCCATTCTAACGGGAACGCCCGAGAAGACCTGCCTGAAGTAGAGGGCGTGTCTGCTGCTGTCCACCTCGGGATGTATTTCGTCAACCCTCGGTAGCGGGTGCATCACCTTGAGGTTTTCCCTTGCCCTCGTTAGGAGGGAGAGGTTTACTTGATAGCTTCCCTTCACCCGGAGGTATTCCTCCTCATCTGGAAAGCGTTCCCGCTGGATTCTCGTCACGTAGACCACATCAAGTTTTGGGATTACGGATTCTATGTTCGTAGTTTCGTGGACTGTTATTTTTTCGCGGAGCTCCTCAACTATATGGTCCGGCATCCTTAGAAGCTCGGGAGAGATGAGGTACAGTTCGACGTCGTAGAAAGCTAAAGCCTCAGCAAGGCTGTGCACTGTCCTTCCGTACTTGAGGTCGCCAAGCAGGCCTATTTTGAGGCCGTCAATCCTTCCGAAAGCGCGCTTTATGGTGTATAAGTCGAGTAGAGTTTGTGTCGGGTGTTGGTTGCTCCCATCGCCGGCGTTGATGACTGGTATATCGGCTACCTCCGCCGCTAACCTTGCGGCCCCTTCAAGGGGATGTCTTAGCACGATAACGTCGCTGTACTGCTCGACCGTCTTTATGGTGTCTGCTAAGCTTTCCCCTTTCTTGACGCTCGTGGTTGATGCTGATGAGAAGCCTATTACAGAACCACCGAGGCGGTGCATGGCGCTCTCGAAGCTCAGCCTTGTTCTCGTTGACGGCTCAAAGAAGAGCGTCGCGAGTATTTTTCCCTTTGCGTAGTCGAGCGAGCCCTTCTCTCTGAGTTCTCCCTCAAGCCTTTCTGCAACCTTCAAAACGAACTCTATATCCTCCTTCGAGAAATCCCTAATGCTAACGACATCTCTACCTGTCCAACCCATAAGTGCCCTTCCTGTGTAAAAATCGATGGGTTTTTAAACGTTTTTCAACAAAAACCTGTTTAGACAAGGACTTAAATAACTGGTGAAGACTTTCCATAACTAAATTTTAAGGTGAATAGCATGAGGACGCCCAGCGTTTACGTCGCCGAGGTGCTGATGCCCTATCTGAGGGCCAAGATAGCCGAGCGTCTCTACGGTGAGGGCATCAGACAGGCGAGGATAGCGGATTATCTCGGCATAACCCAGGCGATGGTGAGCAAGTATCTCAGCGGCAGGTACAAGGTGCCGTCGGGACTCGGGGATATTATTGACGAACTTGCCGAGGAAACCGCGAGGATCATTCTCCTTGGAGGGAGCCGGGAGGATGCCATAGCCTTTGTATCCAGGAAGATACTTGAGTTGTTTAGGAGCGGGGTGCTGTGCAGGCACTACGCGGAGTACGCGGGCGTTAGGCAGGACCTTTGCGTGGAGATATTCTCAGCTTCAGAAGGCGCCGAGGAGATTCTGAACACTCTGAGAGAGGCCCTGGAGATTCTGGCGAAAGTTGAAGGATTCCCGGAACTGATCCCTGAGGTGAGGAGTAACTTCGCCTATGCGCTTCCCTCCCCAAGGGGTATCCCCGATGTGGCAGCCATTCCGGGCAGGATAACCTCCGTCAGGGGAAAACTCTTCGCTCTCCCTCCTGAATTCGGGGTCAGCCGGTTTACCGCAGGTATATTGGTTGAGCTCTCCAATTTGAGGCCCGAGATAAGGAGCGTCATAAACATACGGTACGGGGGGGACGTTGAGGAAGCGTTGTCCAGGGCGGGTTTCCTGGTGGCCAAAGTTCGTACGGGAGGGCTTGGGAATGAGGAGGCTGTAAAGGCGATTGCGAGGCCCTTCGGAGACCGGTTCTACGATGTCATCGTGGATTTGGGTGGGGAGGGAGTGGAGCCCCTCGTATACATCTTCGGCAGGAACCCTCTTGAAGTCGTTGATAAGGTTATTCGCCTGATTGAGAACCTCTAAATAGGGGGCGTTGCCTACCCTCTGGGTATTGCGTCTCCTGGGAGGGGGTTAGGATGGTGTACGCGAAGGAGATAAGGTTTAGGACTAAGGGCGAGATAGACCTCGTTGATATAACCGCGGAAGTTGAGGGGATAGTTGAGGAATCCGGAATCGAGAACGGAATAGCTCTTGTCTTCGTTCCCGGGGCGACGGGCGCGATAGTTACGATAGAGCACGAATCCGGCCTTCTTGAGGACTTCAGGCGGGCTTTGAAGGAGCTTATCCCAAAGGGCAAAGGTTACCTCCACGACAGGATAGACGACAACGCCCACAGCCACCTTCGTGCCACACTCCTCGGCGCGAGCGAGTGCTTTCCCGTTGTGAACGGCAGGCTCGTGCGCGGAACCTGGCAGCAGATTTTCTTCGTCGAGCTTGACGTGAGGCCGAGGCACAGGCGCGTCATGGTGCAGGTTGTCGGGGAGTGAGATCTTCCAGTTCTCACACCTTTATAAACGTTGAGAAGTGCGGGTTCTCAGGATTTAAAAATGGAGGGTTAAATTTTAATCGCCACTTCGGCTTTGCCCTTGTTTAGTTGGAGGAGGAAGAGCTTCTTGCTGTAGTCTCTATAACGGAGGTATGAGATTATCCAGAGGACGAAGCTTAGGAACGCGGCTATCGAGAATACTCCGATTGAAACCGTGGTAAGCCAGTGGGGTGGGCCAAGGTATATCAGCACTGCGTTGGCAATTCCAAGAAGTATCCAGTAAACAAAGAGGTTGGCAAAGAGGGCATAAGCTCGCTCCATGGCCAAAGAATAGGCCTTTTCAAGCTTTTCATCCTTGGTAATCTTTTCCTCTCCAAGGAATTTACATCTTAAAAGTATCTCGTTCGGGTCAGTGCCGGCTATGAACTCGCCCAGGCTACTCAGGAGGCCCAATCGGTTGCCTGAATCTATAATTACAAGGAAAAACCCGAGGCTAATGAAAAAACTGGCCATGAACACCGACATATAACCGTATGTCTCTATTATGTTATTACCGTATACAATAAATGCAACTATGAATGAGCCGAAGATATTAAAGAGAACATCCATACTAAATTCGCCGATGTCTATCTTTGAGATATGTCGGCAGGGCGTATTCATTTCCCTCCTCCCTCCGGGTATTTATGTATTTCCCTCCTCCCGGAGGGTATAATATAGCGAAGGCGTTAAATACGGCCCGCCGTATAATTCAACCTGATGAAGCTTAGTGAGTATGAGCGCTGGATGAGGCAGGCGGAGAGAACACTAAAATCGGAACTCAGGGATTTAGATGGTGGTGACTACATCAGGGGGCTCGTGGATGGGGGGAGAACTTGAGCCTTTTGTCAAAAGACTCGTGGACTACTTCGATGGTGACGTTACTATAATCCTCTTCGGTTCGAGAGCAAGGGGTGCCTGCACGACAACGGGTTCTATGGCATTGGCCAAGAAAAAGTTCGAGGAGATGAAAAAGAAGGGGCTGAGAAGGGAAAGGTACTGGGTTATGAGGGCTTGGTCTCCTGATCCCCTGGCTATATATTTGCCGAGCTTTTCACCATCTTCTCGGCAAGTTTTTCGAGCATCTCTTCCTGCTCGAAGCGCTTGAGACGGCGGTAACTTATCCCCGTTGCCACCGTGGCGATTAAAGAGGCAATGTCCTAATACACCATTATGGAACCTGCTACGATTCCAAGAAGGGTCATCAGCGACCATTTGAACCAGTCTTCGGCTTCCATTTGTCTGGGGTTATCAAGTAGGAAGAACAAAGTATAAGGCTCTCCAAGTAGCGTTGAAACCCTAACATCAATATACCAACAACACCTATCGGGTCCATTCCCTTCCTCCAGGAAGGTATGATATAGCGGAGGCGTTAAATACTACCTGCCCCATACATGAAACGGTGGAAGAATGGCACCTCCCGAGGAAATCTTCAGGCATCTGGAACTGGCGGATGAGGA
>JALSNG010000049.1 GCA_026987155.1 Thermococcus sp.
TCGCCGGGCCTTGGCGTCAAGCTATTTCCCGTCGTCCCGGAGAGGGGCTACGGGGCGCTGGTAGAGGACGTTGACGGCAACGTCTTCATAGACTTTTTGGCGGGAGCGGCGGCAGCTTCAACAGGCTACGCACACCCAAGGCTCGTGAGGGAAGTTCAGGAGCAGGTGGAGAAGATACAGCACTCGATGATAGGCTACACATACAGCAAGAGGGCCATAGAGGTGGCCGAAATACTCGCGGAAAAGGCCCCCCTGGATGAGCCGCTGATACTTTTCGGCATGAGCGGGAGCGACGCGATGGATTTAACCATGCAGGTGGCGAGGTTCGCCACGAGAAGGCCCTGGATGATAGCGTTCATAGGTGCATATCACGGCCAGACCTACGGCGCTACATCCATAGCGGCCTTCCAGAGCTCCCAGAAGAGAAGACTGTCACCGTTGATTCCCAACGTCGTCTGGGTGCCCTATCCAAACCCCTACCGAAACGTCTGGGGGATAAACGGCTACGAAGAACCGGACGAGCTGATAAACCGCTTTCTCGACTACCTTGAGGGCTACGTTTTCGCCCACGTGGTTCCGCCCGATGAAACGGCAGTTCTGATAGCGGAACCGATACAGGGCGATGCCGGAATAGTCGTTCCCCCGGAGAATTTCTTCATCGAGCTTAAAAAGCTCCTGGACGAGTATGGCATCCTGCTCGCCATGGACGAGGTGCAGACAGGAATCGGGAGAACCGGGAAGTGGTTCGCGAGCGAGTGGTTTAACGTTGAGCCTGACCTGCTGGCGTTCGGCAAAGGTGTGGCGAGCGGCATGGGACTGAGCGGAGTCATCGGAAGGAAGGAACTCATGGAAGGCCTGACGAGCGGCTCGGCACTTCTCACGCCGGCAGCGAACCCGGTGGTTTCCGCGGCCGCCTACGCGACGCTGAGGATAATAGAGGAGGAGAACCTCCTCGAAAACGCCCTGAAGGTCGGGGAATTCATAAGGAAGCGCCTGATGGAGATGAAGGAAGAGTATGAGGTCATAGGGGACGTCCGCGGAAAGGGGCTGATGATTGGGGTTGAGATGGTCAGGCCGGACGGAAAGCCGGACCCAGAGCTTACTGGGAGGGTGTGCTGGCGCGCCTTCGAGCTGGGACTCATCCTGCCGAGCTACGGGATGTTCGGAAACGTCATCCGAATCACTCCGCCGCTCGTGATAAGGGAGGAGCTTGCTGGGAAGGGTCTTGAGATTATGGAGAGGGCCTTGAAGGATGCACTGGCCGGGAAGGTTACAAGAAAAACGGTGACCTGGCACTGAAACCATTCCCTGCAAATTTTTAAACCATTCATCACAAGAGTGTTCTATGCTGAGAAACTCGGCGATAGCCCTGATGATAGCCACTGTGGTCATGCTCTCAGGATGTCTTGGGGCGTTTGGAGATGGTCAGGGAACGGCAACGATTCCAAAGGGCACCACCCAATGGACCAGCACTACTCCACTCCACATGGGGGTCTCTAATTCAACGCCCGGAGACATTACACACAATCTTTCAGAGTGCAGATCGAGCCTGTATTCCCTGAGAAAGGAACTTAACGAGAGCATCAAAACGCAAAAAGCACTTTCCAACGCATACCAGTCATGCCAGGCAAATTTGAGTGCGATACATAAGCTCAATGAAACCCTAACCTCATGCCGCATCGAGCTGAAGGAAGCGCTAAGGGAACTGAACAACATCACCTACGAGCTGAATGAGTGCGCGAGAAAGGGCGAAACAGGGAGAAACGGAACGACCGTCAAACTCCTCACTGACGAGGAGTACTACAACAGGGTAATAGAAGCCATAGAGCACTCAAAGAAAACCGTGTACGTGATGATGTTCTTCATGAAGTACGACCCCGGGGACGACTTTGACTGGGCCAACGACCTGATAAGGGCCCTCGTCTCGGCAAAGAAGAGGGGAGTGGATGTCCACGTTCTGCTGGACGAGAGAATAAAGGAGAACATGAAGGCCTACCGTTACCTCTCTGAGAACGGTGTCGACGTTGCATTTGATTCACCAAATAGAACGCTCCACGCCAAGGTGATCGTGATAGATGGAAGGGTTGCCTTTATAGGGAGCCACAACTGGAGCGAAGGCGCACTGTACTGGAACCACGAGGTCAGTGTTGAGGTGGACTCGGAAAAAGTGGCAAAGAGACTCGTCGAATACTTCCGGTCAATCAAAAACTACGGTTAACCTCCAGCTTTTTAAAACTTCAAAGGAACTAAGATTATGAGCAATGAAAAGGGCACCCCAGAAATAACCTTCGTCCACAGGGAAAAACAAGAGCTTGAAGCCAGATTAGTGGGAAAGCCCGTTTATCTGCCAGTGGAAACCATGAAACACGTGATAGCGAGGCACGTTATGGGCGAGGGTCTTGAAAGGAAGACCAAAACCACGTTCTACCCAGTGGGGCAGGAGGTAAGGGGGAGGGAAATTCCCAAGATGATGAGAGTGGACGAAATAGTTTACTACATAGACGAAGCCGTTAAAGGAGGAAAACCCAGGATTGAGGAGGATAAGATTGTCATAACCTACGAGTTCGATGAACCTGAGAAAGCGGGGATAAAGAAATTAAAGGTAGTTCTAAAAGAGGTCAGGGGTGACTTTGGTGTTCACTTTGAGGTGCTGACGGCTTACCCAATAAGCGGCCCCTACGTACCCCTGTACGAAGCGGGAAGGTGGGTAAAATGAGGATCCTTAGCCGAGCATACCTCAAATGGCGTTCAAAATGCCCCTTCGTGAGGAAAATCGAGGAGTGGCGGATGAAGAGAAAAGCCCGGGAGTTCCGGGTGGAAATGAAAAAGTAACTAACCGCCCAGCATTCTCCGGATAACCTCTACTACCCTTTCCTTCTCCACCGCTCTCTGCTCACCGCTCTCCATGTCCCTTACTGTTACCCTGCCCTCAACCAAGTCCCTCCTCCCAACGAGGACGACGTAGGGGACGCCCAGTCTCCCCG
>JALSNG010000050.1 GCA_026987155.1 Thermococcus sp.
GCTCCACACCGCCTTAGCGGTGAGAGGGACGTTTACCTCTACCTCAGGGTTAGTAAACCGATGGAAGACGTGGAACTCAGAATCCCCGAAATCGGCAAGAAGATGAAGCTCCCGGTTGTTAAGCCAGCGGAGATGCTCAGAGTAAAGCTGAAGGCTGAAGAAATCAGAAAGGCAGAGAAGCTCACCGTGGAGGTGGTAAAATGATCTACCGCTTCACCTGCATCGTCTGCCCCCTCGGCTGTGCCATTGAGGTGGAAGTCGAGAACGGAAAGGTGAAGAACGTTAGGGGATGCAAGTGCTCCCGCGGTAAAGAGTGGGTCCTTCAGGAAGTTACCAGCCCCAAGCGCGTAATCATGAGCGTCGTCCCCGTGGAAGGCGGCGCACTGCCAACGGTGAGCGTTAAAACCGCGGAGCCGGTTCCGAAGGAGCTGATTCCGGAGCTGATGGAATTCCTGGCGGAGTTGAAGCTTAAGGCCCCGGTTGAGGTTGGGGAAACCGTTGCCGAGTGGAACGGGATAAAAATAGTGGCCACGAGGGGGGCTTAACCCCCTCCCCTCTCCCAGACTTCCCTAACCCACTTCGGAATATCACACGATGCATTTACTTTAACGGAGAGCTCTATCCTTTTGAGAAGCTTGTCTCCCTGTTGAATGTCTTCCACGAGGTGGATCTCCGTTGGCCGGTAATCATCGTCAAAAATCACCTCAATGTTTCCTGTTAGGAGGACGCTCTCACCTGTATACGTTGTGTAAATGGTGTAGTTTGCAAGTATTGTATTTTTAAAGACCTTCACTGACGACGAACTCCCAAGTGCCCTTATCCCGACTTTAATAGGGTTGTAAAGGAGGAGACCTTCTATCTCGTCGTGTGTCAGGTTGAACTCAGTATAGCTTGTTTTACCACCCTTCAAGATTTTCTCCCGCAGGGTCCCATTTCTTAAGACCGCCCACCATTCCATGCCACTCTTTTTGCCGTGGAAGAAGTAAACGCTTCCGTTCATTCCAGCTTCAATGGGGGTGGTTTCGGATTCATTGTTAACCGTGACCGTTGAGTTCCCGCTGTATGTGTAGCAATTCATTCCAGCCATTCTCGACAGTACAAGCCCCCTGTAGTCAATATAACGGTGTGTTGATCCGTTCCTGGAGAGATACCATGCGGAAAAACCGCCCACGAGGAGAAGTAGGATGGCAACTACTGCCACGTATTTCCTCATCGTTTCACCCCATTACACCGTTGCATTAGGCTAAAAATGGCTTTTGGTTCAACCCTTTAACGATTCCAGTTTCTGGAGGAATATCCTGATATCGGTCTTAAAGGGCTCCTCTGCTCTCTCCATCTCCTCGTTAAGCAGGTCGATGAGATTATCGAGGCTCGTCGACTCCTTCAATAGTTGATCAACAAGCCCCTTCAACCTGTCCCAGTACTCAACGTAGGGACGGCTTTCAAAAAGGGCTTCTTCAACCGATTTCATCTTCCACCACCCCTTTTGAACCAGTAATACCATAGTCTGGCCCTATCCTCCGCCTGTCCTGAGAGCATGAAATACCTCAGAATCGCCAGGTTCAATCCAATGAAAAACACAAGCATGATGTTGTAAGCCGGTATCCGAGCACTCATAAAAGCGTAATAGTCCCACAATGAGTGTAGAAGTATTGCAAGGATATAAAAAGACCAGAGCGAAGATATTTTTCCCTCCGCCTTAAGGCCATAGCCAACGCCCACGATTCCACTCCAAGTGGCGTGAGCAAAGGGCGTGAGGAACGCCCTTGTTATCGTTACCGCAACACCCCATCCAAGGCCGTAGAGAAAGTTTTCAGTTGCCGCAAAACCAAGACCGGCCGCAACTCCGTAAACGAGACCGTCCATTATGCCGTCCATCTGATTTGCCTTGTAAGGGAGCCTAACCGCAAGGGCTTTGGCGGGCTCCTCGACGAGGCCCGCGACGAGAGCAACGTAGAAAGCTGTGGTTGGGAGGACAGGCTGCACAAGCCCCCCAATGGTAAGAACGCTCTCAATAATGTAAGCGATTCCGACTGAGAGCGTTGCCCCAAGGATGAACGTCCCCATGACGTAGCGTTTTGGCTCGGGCTCGTATTTATCCGCGTGATAGAAATACCAAAGTATTGCGAGTGCAGGAGCGTAAGCGAAGAAGGCAACGGTGCCCAGGATGTTCATTTCATCACCTTGGAGGATTAGGATTCTCCATCATTTAAAGTTTTGGTCAAATAAGCTTCAGCACCTCGGATAGTTCTTTGAGGACTCCAAAGTCGAGGAGCTCCCTACCGAGGGGTGCGAGCACCCTTGAACTTTCAACACTCTTCACCTTCATGAATGGAGACACTATCTCCCTCAGAACATCGTTTCCATATGCCCATGGACTGAAAGCCGGGAGAACTATGAGCTCATCTCCCAAGAGAAACACCGGTATTTTTACAATGGCCCCCACCTCATCTCTAAGCCTTATAGCCGGATGTTCGTGCCCTATGATGAACCTGTTTCCCTCCACCAACTTGTGACCGTGGACAATCTTCCATCCATTGATTTCGAGCTCATCAACCACCTCTATTCCGAGTTCTCTGAGCCAAAACGTCCCAACGTCGTGGTTGCCCCTCACAAGAACAATTTCACTCACAAGTGGGGACACCTCATCAAAAAATGTCTTAAGCTCTCTTCGCTCACGCCATTCGGGAACGAATGAATGCTTTAGATCACCGTTTATCACAAGCCTCCTGGGCCTCTCTTCCTCCAACAGGGACTTCAGGTTCCCAACGACTTCATGAAATACTCTCGGAAGGTAAAAACCTTCCCTGGCCATGGCTATCTCATAGCCGAGATGCAGGTCGGCTATAACGAGCGTCCTTCCAACTTTTAGTGCCTTCATGGGCAAAGGTTCGAGTTTCATGGAGAGTTGTTTGTCTCAATACTTTTAAATTTTGTTAGGTCAACCGAAAAGGTTTTAAATCCATTCATATATTGGACAATGGTGAGTAGAAATGCCCTACATTGGGTTCGCGAGGAGTCCGCACGGCCCCATAAAGACCTACGAACTAATCCTTGAGTGGCTCAGAGAGAAGGGATTCAACGTGGGATTCTCCAAACATCACTGGGCCGGGGATTTACCCTTCGGCCTCATCGTCGCCGAGACTCAGAAGGGACCCGTTGCAGTCCGGTGGTCCCTCGGGAGGGAGTTCACAATCAGACTCGAAGAAGTAGAGGGAGAAACCTTCGAAGAGTTTGTAGAGGATACAGTTGAATACACCAACGCAGATTCGGGCTAATATCTCATCCCCACCCTTGCAATAACGTCGAACAGGCTCCACAGGTCCCTTATAACGTGGAGATGCGGAATCAAGGCCAGTTTTTCACGGTTCTTTTCCACAAACTTCGCCGTGAACGGAAAGTAGTACCAGACGTACTCGGTGTTCTCATCGCCCCTACCTATGAAGCGCCAGGGCTTGTCATCGACCCAGATGAGGGTCTCGTTTCCATACTTTTCCCTGACGAGCCGAAACGCATCGTCGAGAGTCATAGCCCTGCCGAAGACAATGACGTCGTCGAAGAGGTCGTAGAGGCCGGCCATCTTGAGCCTCTTCACCTTCATACCCTCTATGAAGTCCTCGGCCGAGAAGGAGATAACGGTGTGGCCCTCCTCCTTGAGTTTCCTGAGCAGTTCGGGCGCATCATCCAGCGGTTTCGTCAGCCTTGCCCTCTCCTCAAACCAGGTCTCAAAGAACTTCGTGCGCAGGAAGAAGGGAGGTTTATGAATCCCCTTGTGACCCCCAAAGGTGGGCCTCTCAAACTGGAGCTCGATTTTAGTGAGAAACTTCGCCCACAAACCCTTTCCCGGAAGCCAGCGGCATCTAACCTCAAGAGCCCGTCTGAAGGCTTCTTCTATCGGCGAATAGCTGTCAACAAGAGTCCCGTCGAAGTCAAAGGCTATTATCATCGGTTTCCCCCCAGCCTTACTCTAAAACTCCCCGCTTTGGAGTGCATGGAGAGAAAGTCATCAATAGATCCATACGCCCACGCTACCCTGAACTCTTCCCCAGGCTTTATCTGGAAGTCGTAGCGATCCCCCGTTTCCAGTGGTCTTGAGAACTCCACCACGGTAACGTTTCCCTCTTTACCTCCGTAGGAGGTGATGTCAAAGCTACCCCCGTAAATTCGGTCTGGGTTATGGGGGCCAGAGAAGCCGGTTGAGTACTCATCGCTTATTCTAACAGTTCCGTTGGGCAGGACGTAGGCGATTACCATGTCGGTGTCCCTCATGCCCGGACCTCCGCCAAAGCCCACGGCCACCCATCCCCGCGTCTGTGCCACAATACCGACCATCAGGCTCTCGTTCTCAACGCGCAGGTACAGATCAAAGCCGTCCCCCGAATAATGAACGCTGTACTCCCCCTCGGAAATGACCCCATCTGGGACCCAGTCAACCGTCGAGTTGCTCCTCTCCATAGTGCGGAGACATCCTGCGGAGAGGACAAGAAGCATAAAGAGCACGATGCCCAATCCCCTGCAGAGGAAGCTTTCTCCTTTCATGGCGGTTCGGGTTTAATGGTTGGGGTTTTAAGCTTTGTGCGGCACAAAGCATATATTCTCTCGCACCCTTAATTTCAAATGAGCGTCTTAACATTTCGAGGTGGTTGCCATGGGTAAGCATTACCTTCCCAACCTGGCCCAGCGTGATGAAATGATCAAGGAAACCGGATTTTCTTCCATCGAGGAGCTATTTTCGGACGTTCCAACGGAGATGCTTAAGGAGTTTGATTTGCCTGAGGGAAAGAGCGAGTACGAGGTTTTCCTCGAGCTCAATGAGGTTCTCTCAAAGAACAGAACAGCCCTTGAAATGCCGAGTTTCCTTGGCGCTGGAACCTACTTCCACTACGTCCCAGCTCATGTGAAGTACCTCATCGAGAGGAGCGAATTCTTGACCGCTTACACCCCCTACCAGCCAGAGATAAGCCAGGGGATGCTCCAGGCCCTCTTCGAGTACCAGAGCATGATGGCTGAGCTGTATGGATTACCTATCGTGAACTCCTCGATGTACGACTGGGGAACCGCCATAGCGGAAGCGGCGCTGATGACGGCCAGGCTCCATAAAGGCAAGAGGAAGCGCTTCATTATTCCAAAGGCCCTCAGCCCCGAGAAGAAGGAAGTCATAAGAACCTACACGCGCGGTGCCGGACTGGAGATAGTCGAGGTCCCGTGGAGCGAAAACGGCCAGCTCGACATTGAGAAGCTCAAGGAGGTTGTTGAAGATTCGGCCGGCGTTTACGTCGAGATGGCCAACTTCTTCGGTTTGGTGGAGGAAAACGTGCGGGAAATCGGCGAGATTGCCCACGAGGCCAATGCGTATTTCGTGGTCGGGGCGGACCCCACGATGCTCGGAATATTCGAGGCACCGGGGGAGCTTGGCGCTGACATAGCTGTCGGTGAGGCCTCCTATTTCGGTAGCCCAATGAACTTCGGCGGACCGAGGGCCGGAGTCTTCGCTGTCAGGGACGACAAAAAGCTCATCCGCCAGATGCCCGGAAGGATAATCGGAATGACGAAAGACGCGGACGGAAAGAGGGCCTTCGTCATGACCCTCCAGACCAGGGAGCAGCACATAAGGCGCGCAAAGGCAACCTCGAACATCTGCTCCAACGAGGCGTTGGTAGCTGTTGCCTCAGCCATACACCTTGCAACCCTCGGGCCGAGGGGTTTAGCGGAGCTCGGTGAGACAATCATCAAGAACACCGCGTATCTCAAGAAGAGGCTGAGTGAGATAGCTGAGATTCCCTTCGAGGGGATTAACTTCAAGGACGTGCCCGCTCGCTTTGAAAGGCCGTACAGCGAGGTACATGAGGCTCTCTTAGAAAAAGGAATCCACGGAGGGTATTACATCGGGAAACACTTCCCCGAGCTCGGCGAGACGGCGCTGTTCGCGGCAACGGAAACAACGAGAAAGGAATGGGTCGACGCACTGATAGAGTCCCTCGAGGAGGTGGCCTGAATGTTCCGCCAGGCTAAATGGGAAGAACCTCTCATATTTGAGCTTTCCCGTGAGGGAAGGGTCGGCTACACGATGCCGAAGCCAATTGAAGACGTTGAAATTGAAATTCCTGAGAAGCTGAGAAGAAAAAGCTCTCTCAACCTTCCGGAGCTGAGCGAGCCCGAGGTAGTTAAGCACTATACGAGACTAAGCGAGATGAACTACGGCGTCGATTCCGGCATCTACCCGCTTGGCTCGTGCACTATGAAATACAACCCCAAGATAAACGAGGAGATAGCTTCACACCCTGGCGTTGCATACGTCCACCCCTACCAGGACGAGAGAACCGTTCAAGGCGCTCTAAAGATTATGTGGGAGCTGGAGCAGTGGCTCAAGGAGATAACCGGCATGGACCGCTTCACCCTCCAGCCGGCTGCCGGAGCGAACGGCGAGTTCACGGGCGTTTCGATAATTCGCGCCTACCACCTCGACCATGGTGAAACTCAGAGGACGGAGATGCTCGTTCCCGATTCCGCCCACGGGACGAATCCCGCTAGTGCCGCCATGGCCGGCTTCAAGGTCATTGAGATACCCTCCAACGAGAACGGAACCGTTGATCTGGAGGCCCTTGAGAACGCTGTGAGCGAGAGAACCGCAGGTTTAATGCTCACGAACCCCAACACCCTCGGCATCTTCGAGGACGAGATACTGGAGATAGCGAAGATAGTTCATAAGGCCGGTGGTCTGCTCTACTACGATGGGGCGAATCTCAACGCCGTCCTCGGAAAGATAAGGCCCGGCGATATGGGCTTCGACGTCGTTCACCTCAACCTCCACAAGACCTTCTCAACACCTCACGGTGGCGGCGGACCCGGAAGCGGGCCGGTTGGAGTCAAGGACTTCCTCAAGGACTACCTGCCGGTTCCTTTGGTTGGCTACGACGGGAAGCGCTACTACCTCGACTACAATGTTCCTAAGAGCATCGGCAAGGTGAAGGAGCTCTACGGCAACTTTGCGGTGATGGTGAGGGCGCTGACCTACCTCAAGATAATGGGCAGAGAAGGCCTTAAGAACGCGAGCGAAATAGCGGTTCTCAACGCCAACTACCTCACCCAGAAGCTGAAGGGAACGAGGGGCTACGAGCTGTCTCACAAAGAGCTCAGGAAGCACGAGGTTGTTTTTAGTGCGGAACCCATGAAGAAGGAAACCGGCGTTAAGGCCCTTGACGTGGCTAAGAGGCTCCTCGACTTCGGAATGCACGCTCCGACCATCTACTTCCCGCTGATAGTCCACGAAGCTTTAATGATAGAGCCGACCGAGACGGTTAGCAAGGAGGAGCTGGACGCTTACGTTGAAGCATTGAAGAGGATAAGCGAAGAGGCCTACAGCAACCCTGAGATCGTCAAGGGTGCACCACACAGCACAGCGGTGAAGAGGGTAGATGATGTTTTAGCCGCCAAGAAGCCAATTCTCAGCTGGAGAATGTATATCAAGTTAAAAGAGGAAGGGGGCGTGGACTACTGATCCCCCCGTTTATTTTTCACTGCTCAAAAACTCCATGACTTTTCTTATTGCATCCCCCAAGTCGTTGGTGAAGTAATCGATATACACCGCCGCAGGATGGTCTTTAAGGGACTTCAGCTCATAGTCGGGTCCGAGGTAACAGTAAACTATCCTCACGGATTCCCCAGAGACCTTCCTGTGGGTGAAGAAGCCCACATCGACCGAAGTCCCGAACGATTTGCTACTCGTCACAACGAGTAGGCACTTTGCCCTATTTTCTATCTCAAACTCCATCTTTCCTTTTTCCTTAGAATCCATCACGACCATTGCCGGATGATATACACTAATCCCCCTTTCCTCAAGGATTCTCGCCACATCGTAGAAAAATCTGAGGTTATCAAGGCGCACGTGTCCAGTTAGGTACACATCAAAACTTCTTCCCCTGAGATTACTTATCAGGGCCTCGTTTTTCTCAGAGGCATGGTAGAGAAGTTCAAGTTCCCTGCCCTCAAGATGCAACCCCATCCGATGTTTTATGAGTGCGGCAAATTCCTCAGGTGTCAGAGTATCTCCCACGTCCCCTCCTCCTATAATGTTTATTGAGCTTTTTAGATTTAAACGTTATGGCCACCGTTCCTTTCAGAAACCGCCTGGCTCAACTAATGTTCCAAAAACAACTTCATGTTCCCAGATGTAAACTCATGTTGAACACTCCCCACATTTTTAGGAGGTTGACCGAAGAAACTTCGCACTACAGAGTTTTGTTAAAGTCCGTGATCCCATTTACACCACAGCAGGGGAACCCGATAAAAATTCACCCCAAATTGGACTCACAGCCCATGATGAAACTCTCCGGAGAAAAGCTTGTTATGGCGGGCCCGGCGGGATTCGAACCCGCGACCTCCGGCTTAGAAGGCCGGCGCCCTATCCTGCTAGGCTACGGGCCCTCGCTCCTATGCTTCAAGGGCGCTCTTATAAAAGTTGCGGTGGAAAAGAAAGGAAATGGGTCAGTGTCTCCTCTTGAGGAGGAGTGGCACCGCGGCCAAGGCCACTATTAAAGCCGGACCGCAGATTCCACTGCCGGCACTGGTGGTCGAGCTACCCGTGCTCGTCGGGCTTTCAGTCGGGGATATATCTTCGGGATTCTTACCCTCCACCATTATGGCAGTCCATTCCTTGAGCCACTTGTCCGTGTTTTTGCTTATCTCCTCAGGAGTGAGCTTCACAGGATTGTGGGGTTTAAGGGCATAACTGAAACATTTCGGTAGGGTGACTTCCCCGTTGGCTGGAAACATCCACTGGTTAAGGGGGAGTTTTTCCTGGGCTTCTTTGCTTATAAGGAAGTTTACGAACTCCTTCGCGAGTTCTGGATGTTTGGCGCCTTTAACTATTCCAGCACCTTCTATCTGGACGTAGGAGGTATCGTTTAGAAAAACTGCCCCTATTCCAGTGTCGTTGTAATTGCAGGCGGAGTAAGCAGGGTCTGTAGCGTAGCTCAAGAACAGGGGGGCCTGTCCTTTATCCCACATCTCCCAGCCTGCAGACCATCCCTTTACGACTATTACCCCGTTATCCCTGAGCTTAGCCCAGAAGTATGGCCACTTCTCCCCGTAAACTCCGATGGTCCAAAGCAGAAACGCCATGCCCGTTGAGCTTGTTCTGGGATCCTCGATTATAAGTTTACCCTTCCACTGAGGCTTCAGCAGATCCTCGAAGTTCCTGGGGGGGTTGGGAACCTCTTTTTTCTTGTAAACTATGGCGATTGCCCCGTAGTCATAGGGAGTCAGGTGAAAAGTGGGGTCAAAATCTTTCACAATCCATTCCGGGATGTACTTGGCGTTTGGAGGCTTGTATTGCTCAAGTAGGCCCTCTTGGATGGCCTTCTGAAGGTAACTGTTGTCTATACCCACCACAACATCTGCCTGTGGGTTATCCTTCTCAAGGATCAGCCTGTTTAGAACCTGACCTGCATCCCCAAGGAGAACAAGGTTCACTTTAACCCCGTGTTCTTTTTCGAAAATTGGGACTATCTCCTTCATCCAGGGCTCTATGCTGTCGTAGGAGTAAACTGTCAGCGTTTCTTCTGCCCGGACCGGTTTCAACGTTGCAAAGATGGAGAGGACCATCAGTAGCACAAGTAGCAGGGCTATCCTTCTCAAACTCCCACCTCCATTAACTGGTTTTTGTCATTGATAATTCGGTAATATCACCTTTAAAAAGGTTTGGGAGTGGGACAAAACTGGGATTCAGGATGAATCTTTTCTCTCCATCCTTATAACGTAATCAGCGGCGTTTTGAAGGGCCACAGAGAACCCCGGTTCAACTCCTATGACTATCGTCTCCTTTCCCTTCCTTTTGGCCTCGTTTATCAAGGGTAGAAAATCAGCATCTCTCGTTGCCAGCGCTATTACATCAACGTCGGAGTTGTATATCAGCTCCATGGCCTCGATGGCTATCCTCACGTCAGTGTCACCGGCGACTATGATGGGCTCCAGCCCCTGGTTAACAACGGCCTCTATGAGCCCCTGTGGTGCGTACTGGTTGAGGACGACCTTGGCGACGCGGAGCTTTCCAATCCGCTCGAGAGCCTCCACAATGTCCTCAAGCTTTATTCCGAACTCCTTCCTGAGGATGTTGGGGCCGTCAATTATGAGGCCTATGCTCTTTCCCTTTATGGGACGGGACTCACTGACTTCCCGCTCTCCTCTACGGAGAACCTTGAAGAGGGCTTCTTTCATGTGTCCTCCCCCTTGGAGTTGAGTATTATTGTGTAGTCAGCCGCATGCTTTAACGCGGCCGAAAAGCCAGGCTCGACTCCAATGACAATAGTTTCTTTTCCCTTTTCCTTAGCCTTAAGAATTACCGGGAGAAATTCCGCGTTCCTTGTGGCCAAGGCTATAGCATCGATGTTCGGGTTATATATCTCCCTCATGGCCTCTACGGCGAGCTTTACTCCCGTCTCCCCCGAAACAACGAGTGCATCAAAACCCTGATTTGAAACGGCTTCTATGAGCCCCTGCGGTGCGTACTGGTTTAGTATGACCTTCGCAACCCTTAAATTCCCAAGACCCTCCAGTGCCTCCACGATGTCCTCAAGTTTCACACCCAGTTCCTTCCTGAGGATGTTGGGGCCGTCGATGAGAAGTGCTATCCTCTTACCCCTGCTTATCTTTCGTCTCATCGTTCCTATGCTCCGCATTCCATCCTTCGTCATCGAGATTATCTTCTCCCAGTTGCCGCCCGGCATAGGAGTCACCGTTGAAATCATCCATTGGAGACATCCCCCAACATTACGAAGAACTCCTTAAAAAGATTGGTCACCCCGAGGGGGTAAAAAATGTGACAATTCTTTCCTAAAGCAGCCTCTTGTAGTAGTACCAGAGCCCCCTGATGATGTCCCTGACCTCAATCATGGTGAAGGTTTCCGTTCTGTCTATCAGCTTCGCCGTCTCCTCCCAGCTGTGGGCCTGCAAAACCCTGTAAATGAGGAGCTTTATCTGCCTTTCATCCAAGTAGGGCTTCATCCAGCCGTCGAGGAAGTAGAGCTTGACTATCGGCTTCACCGCGTCAACAACTGTATCGTAGGTCAAAACCTTGCCGGTGAAGGCATCGAGGCGCTTTCTCTGAACCTCCGTAAGGTGAATCGGGTAGTCAACCGCCTCGCCGAAGGGCGTCTCGAAGAGCCACCTGGCTATCTCGGGCTCAAGCTCCCTGTGGGTGTCGCCCAGCCACTCAGTCAGCCTTATCCTGAACTCGTCGTTGGCCTTTCTGATGAGCTTCTTTGCCTTATCGCTTATCGGCTTGAGGACTATGGCTGTGAACTCACCGCTCACAGGATTCCTGGCTGGACTGAGATGAACTACCGCGAAGCCGTTCCTGACCCAGAAGCGGACGAGCTCTTCGCTCGCTCCAAAGCCCGAGCCTATCCAGTCAAGGCCTTTCTCCCTCGCCTCCTTCTCAAGGAGCTCAAGGGCTTTGCTTCCCAAACCGAGATCCATCGCGTCCGGGTGGGTGGCAATTCTAACTATCCTGTATCCCCTTAGTTTTGCAAACTCCTTCGCCATGTGGTGCTTGACCATCATGTCCGGGATTATGTTGCCGCGCGGCTTGTAGCCCTTCGCCATCTTCTCGATGACCTTCTTGGGTATG
>JALSNG010000051.1 GCA_026987155.1 Thermococcus sp.
TGTCAAGGTAGTACTTGGCCGTTTTTGGATTGTCGGAGTTGATGCCTATGCCGACGTTGGCCCTGTCCTCGTCCTTCGGGAAGACCCAGACGTAACCGCGAGGCGCTATCTCGTTACCGAACCAGAGGTGGATTAAGTCCGGGTCGTAGCCTTCGATGAGCATCTCGTACTCATAGCTTGAGTCAAACTCATGCGGGGGAGCATAGGTGTTTATGCCAGCTTTTCTCGCGATTGTACTTTCAACGCCGTCTGCTGCCACTATGACGTCGGCGTAAATCTCGACCGGCTCGTCCTCGTGCTTGGCCTTAATTCCAACGATCTTCCCATCTTTTCTGATCACATCGAAGGCTTCGGTTCTCGCCAATACATCCGCTCCAGCCTTGGCGGCATAGTAGGCCAGCATCTTGTCGAAGACCTTCCTCTCAAGAATAACGCCGCTGGCCTCTTTATAGCGGAGCTCAAGCTCGTATCCGCTTGGAGAATAAAGCTTTGCCCCATAAATCTCGCGGTTGATGAAGCGCCTGTCGTAGGGGATGCCGTACTTCTCAAAGACCTTGATGCTTATTCCCTCGGCGCACTGCTTTGGCGTTCCAATAGCCCACTTTTTATCGATGAGCAGAACGGAAAACCCGGCTTTGGCAACGTTTCTCGCCACTATCGGCCCGGCGATTCCGGCACCGACAACTACTACATCGTACTTCCAGCTCATTCGCTCACCTCCAGAGGTTCGGCGCTGAGCGCCCCAACCGGACAGGCGTTGATGCATATCCTGCAACTTATGCATTTCTCCTGAAAGAACTCCCAGCCGGTCGAGTGGACTTCAATTGCGAGCGTCGGGCAGACTCCAGCACAGCCACCGCAGAGATAACAGCGGTCTTCGCTCACCACAATTTTAATCTTCTCCGGCATTATTTTCACCGCCGTTCTTTTGTTTGATTCTTTCCTCGTCAATTTCAATTGTCTCGTCTTTTATTATTAACGGTACGAACCTGTCCAGTTCCCTGGCCTTTGAGAGTACTTCCCTTTCTTTGAGGTTCAGCCTATCGCTGAGCTCCTCCACCGTTGCCTTTCGAGTTAGGAGAAGGTAATGCAGTATGGCGAGCTGTGTCATGTCCCCAATCTCTTCAAGATAACGCTTTTTGATGTTTTTCATGAGCTCATCCCGGATAGTTTCCACCGCTTGGAGGATGTCGAGGAGCTTTTCAAGTTCAGATGTGGCACGGAGAAAAGAGCCCACGAGTTTCAGAAGGTCACCTTCTTCCACGTCGATATCGGAAACGTCTACGCTGATGGCCTCGACTGGTTTTTCGCCCAACTCGAGCCCCCTGTACCAGAAAACGTTGGGGGTAATCGTGGCGACGTAAGTTCTTGAAATTGCAATGTCATAGTACTTCCTTGCGGGCCCTATGAAAGGACCCTCACGCTCGTACGATTTGAGGATCCCTTCCCTTTCCATTATCTTTAGGTGCTTGGCAACGGCTGTGGAAGAAACGTTCACCTTACTGCTGAGAAAGCTAAAATAACACTCAGTACAGGTTAAATGACTGAGTAGCTCCCTTCTAACCCTGTTTCCGAGGATATAAAAGATGTCTGGTTCAGGCATGACCCACACCACCCAGATTTGTGACGTAAAGCTTATATAGTGAGCATTCAACCTTAGGTTGCAAACTTGGATATTAAGCTCTAAGGAGTGTTGTCATCAAAGCGTTATAAACCTTTAGATGGAGGTGTTGGAGATGGGATTGATTAGCGACGCTGACAAGAAAGTCATCAGGGAGGAGTTCTTCTCCAAGATGACGAACCCGGTCAAGATTATCGGCTTCACTGGAAAGGAACACTGCCAGTACTGCGACCAGCTCAAGCAACTCGTCCAGGAGCTCAGCGAGCTCACCAATAAGCTCACCTACGAGTTCCACGACTTCGACAGCGAAGAAGGCAAGGCCATAGCAGAGCAGTACAGGATAGACCGCGCCCCAGCAGTCACCATAACCCAGGACGGCAAGGACATGGGCGTCAGATTCTTCGGCCTTCCCGCTGGACACGAGTTCGGGGCGTTTCTTGAGGACATAGTTGACGTCAGCAACGCCCAGACCGATCTCATGCCCGAGAGCAAGGAGGAGCTTGCCGGGATAGATAGAGACGTCAGGATACTCGTCTTCGTAACCCCGACCTGCCCGTACTGCCCATTGGCGGTTAGAATGGCCCACAAGTTCGCCATCGAGAACACCAACGCCGGCAAGGGTAAAATCCTCGGCGACATGGTCGAGGCTATTGAATATCCGGAGTGGGCCGACCAGTACAGCGTCATGGCCGTTCCCAAGATAGTCATCCAAGTCGACGGCGAGGACAAAGTCCAGTTCGAAGGGGCCTATCCAGAGAAGATGTTCATGGAGAAGCTCCTCGCGGCCCTTGAATGAGTTTATTTTTCATTTTGTATTTCTCGCGTAGGATATTGAAAAAAAGAGGGGAGTTACACAAGTTTTCTCTCTTCCAAGACCTTCTCCATTCTATCCATGGCTTCTTCGAGCTGTTCGTAGGAGGTTGCATAGCTTATCCGAATGTAGCCCAATCCAGACCTCCCGAAGGCCCCCCCTGGAACGACGGCGACCTTTGCCTCTTTGAGCATAAGTTCGCTGAATTCTCTGTCGGTCAATCCGGTGTCCCTCACCCTGGGAAATATGTAAAAGGCACCCTTTGGTTTCACTGTTGGCAGGCCCATCCCGTTCAGTCTTTCCAACACGAGGTTCCTCCTCCTCTCGTATTCCCGCCTCATGTCCTCAACGGCCTTCCAGCTTCGTTCGTCTTCCAGGGCCTTTGCGGCGGCATACTGGGCGAAGGTCACCGGGCAGGTGGAGTTGTACATCTGGAAGCGGGTCATCTTCTCTATTATCCAAGAGGGGGCGGCTACAAAGCCGAGCCTCCATCCCGTCATGGCAAAGGTCTTTGAGAACCCGTTGACGGTTATCGTTCGCTCAAACATGCCGTTGAGTGCCCCAATGCTGTGATGTTTAACACCGTAAACAAAGTGCTCATAAACCTCGTCACTGAAGACCATCAAGTCATGTTCCACCGCGAAATCGGCTATCTCCTCGAGATCTTTCTTAGTCAGAACGGCACCGGTTGGGTTGTTGGGGCTGTTTATGATTAACGCGCGCGTCTTTTCGGTAACCTTCTTTTCAAGGTCGTCAACTGAAAGACGGAATTCGTTCTCCTCATAGGTTGGAACCTCTACTGGCCTCCCCCCGGCGAGTGTTACTGCAGGAGCATAGGTGACGAACATGGGTGAAGGTATGAGCACCTCCTCACCATCCCTCAGGAAGGCAGCGAGCCCCATGAGAAATGCCTGGTTTGCCCCGGTTAGTATCATTATCTCCCTACTTGGGTCGGCTTCTATGCCGTTTTGTTCCTTCAGCTTCTTCGCAACCGCTTCTCTGAGCATCATGAGGCCAGCGTTTGGACTGTAATGGGTCATACCTTTGTCGAGAGCTTCCTTGGCGTATTCGCGTATATGCTCCGGGGTGTCAAAATCCGGTTCCCCGATTCCGAGGGATATTAGCCCCTCTATTCCCTGTGCAAGGTCAAAAAGCTTCCTTATCTCAGAAGGATTAACGAGGTCAAGCCTGTCGCTCAGTGCCATGAACATCACCGTAACATCTACTCGCCACGGCTTATAACCTTACCTGACCGAAAAGATGAACGTCGAAGTGCTCGGTCCAACGTTAAGGGTTGAAAGGGTGATTATTTGAGGATAATCCTGCCTGTTTATCACCCTCTCAGGGCAGTGGGACGTATAAATAGTTTTTAGCAAAACAGGTTTCAACTGGGGAACGAGATAAGTCATCTCGTATCCGAGGGAAGTCTGAGGAGTTCCACAATCGTTCGCCTTCTTGTTAGCCCGTTCATCTTAGTCTCCAGACGGTCGAGATTGGTGTTAATTTCTGAGGAAACCCGCGGAGGATTGGCCTGTTCCCCACTTCCCATGAAATCCGGTTAGAGAAGAGTTTGGAATGGGTTTTGAATTTTGAAAAACAAGGGTGAAAAATGAAACCCTCACTCAATCTTGGCCCCGCAGACAGGGCAGAACTTCGCTCCCTCCGGAACTATGTGACCGTTGGGGCAGCGGTGTATTTGCTTCCCGCAGTAGGGGCAGAATTTCGCTCCGGGTGGGATTGGCTTCCCGCAGTAGGGGCAGATTTCCTGGTTGGGTTGAGCCGCTCCGGCAGGCTGGGTTCCCTGATACCCGGCAGGGGGAACCCCTCCACCGGCATAGGGCTGGGCCGGTTGAGCAGGTTGAGCCGGCTGCTGGAGGAGCTGGGGCATTATCATCATGCCCGCCCCTATGGCGGCACCCTCACTCTTTCCGAGTTCTGCTGCCACCTGTTTTGCCGTGTCCATCTGCATAACAGCCTGGGCGTTGCCGGTCTGCATTATCCAGAAGAGCCTCTGGCGCCACTCGTCGTTGGTGTTCACGCCCTCAATCTTCACATCGACAAGCTCAAGGCCCAACCTTCTGAAGTCCTCCATGAGCTTGACCTTTACCTGCGTGCTCACCATGTCGAGGTTCTGGAATAGGTCGACTATTGAATAGGCTGAGAGGTGCTTCATCATGCCCTCGTTGAAGTAAGCTCTAATGAACTTCGTAACGTCCTGGGTGTCGTAGAGGCTCTGGCCGCCGACAACTTCCGTCAGGAAGAGGACCGGGTCAGAAACCTTGAACCAGTAAACGCCGTAGTACTTGACGGGAGCGAGCTCCCTCGTCTGCGTTTCTCCTCCATAGCGCCCCTGGAACTGCTTCATACTTACGAATATCACAGTTGCCTTGAAGGGACTGTTTGAACCGCCAACGAGCTTGTAGAGGAGGGGTAAATTCTGCGTCGTTAGGGTATGCCTTCCCGGCCCGAAGACGTCGTAAACCTTGCCGTCGCGCATGAATATTGCCACTTCGTACTCGTGGACTATCAGCTGGGCCCCCCACTTGATGACCTCGTTCGGGTACCTCCAGATAATCTCTTCTTCACCGGGGTTTACCCACTCTATCACCTGCACCATTTTCACTCACCCATTATTATCCTGTACCTTCCGTTCAGGAGCTCCTCAAACTCGTGAAGTTTATCGTCCAGCTCAAGGACTGCCATACCGAGGGAGTTCTGATCTCCTACAACTCCGTTCAGCTTACCAACGGTGTCTCTTATTCCCTCTGCTGTCTCGATAAGCTTCGCGTCGTACTCTATGAGCCTTTCGAGCTCCTTTTCCTTCACCTTTATCCTGTCAAAATAGCCGGAGTAGCCGGCTTCAGCATGCATCACCCTGCTCTCGAGGGCGATTAGCTTCTTTCTCATCGTGTCAATGGCAACCAGCTGGGAGCAGTTTACCATGGCACACCTTTGAAGGGCCCTCTCAATGTCCCTTCTTGCCCCCCTCAGTATTTCGGCCACTTTGCCCCTAACTATCCTGTCGTCTTCCCTGAGTAGTTCCTTCTTCTTGTAGCCGTGGTAGCCGGGAACGATCAGTTCTATCTTCTCCAAGAGTTTGGTTTCCTTTCCCATGGTGTTCACCCCAGAGGTTTGAAGTGGACGTTTCCACCTTCACTTTCGAATACTCCACTTACCCACCTTTTCTTTACGACTCCCTTTCTGGCGACGGCGAGTGCTCCGACGGCTCCCGGGATAAATGCTCCGATAAAGCCCCATCCCCCAACAATGGGGAGGGAAAGAGCGCCGATTATCAGACCGAGGCCTGCAAGGGTTCCCGCAAGTAGTGTGGCTTTTCTCCTTGCTCCACCCATTATTGGGTATTCCGCCCTGATCACCCTCCCGTCGGTTCCATCAACGTAGCCGGTGAACTCCTCCCCGTACTCGTAGTGAACCTCCCAGATTGGATAATGAACGAGCCCAAGGTAGCGCACTTCCGTCTCAACCTCGCCGAGCGAGTGGCTTTCCTGGCTGGCCTCTCCTCTGAGGGCCGTTAGCAGAGTTTGTTTGGCAATTTCCTCCGCCTTCTCTTTGGATAGGCTCGGCTCGTAGTAGTGACCTTTTTTCACCACGCTCTCGTCAAAGAACCTTTTCCCTCGGATCGGGAAGGGGTAACCCGCCAGTAGGGCATCAAACTTTTCTTCCGCGGGGATTCCGATGAACATGACCTCCTCTATCGTCGGCCAGCGCTTGCTCCTTCCGTGGAGGTAAAAGAAGTAAACCGGCACCCAGTGGAGGTCTTTTTTCTTTATCTTTGCCCCCGTTATATCCGCTGGAGCACCGTACTGCCGGGATAGGAATTTTAAAAGGACACCCCCAGCATCTTTTTTGCTTAGCGGAAAGAAGAAGTGCTCCTCTTCACTTTTTTCGCCACTGTGAACGTGGAAGGTGGTGCCACAGTAGGGACACGTGGCTATGCTCACTGTGTCAGGAACCTTAAAACGGGCCGAGCATGTGGGACATTGAACTTCCATGTTGATCACCTCTTTAGCCCTCCAACGAAATCACCGAGGATTCCACCGCTCCTTTCCACCCTCTGGCCTTCGAGAACTTTGGAACCGAAGTGCCATGAAATCGCAGAACCGAGTATTAGGCCTATGAACGCCCAGCCTGAACCACCCATCCCCATTGCCGCTCCTATGAGCAGGCCGAAAACCGCACCGCTTAGATACTGGATTCTCCTCCAGACGGGCATCGGTTCCACAGAGGCAACCCTCTTCCCATCCCAGCCGGCAAAAACTGCATGAAAAATCGAGTTCTCATGCTTGTAATAAACGGTCCACATTGGCAAGAGGAGTAGCCTTAGCCCCTCGGGTTCGTCTGCCCTCACATCAAACTCTTCTATTTTATCGGATTTGGCATCAAAGCGGTTTCTTATTACGTCTATAGCATCCTCGTGCATCATAAGCTTCGCCTGAACTTCGTCCATCTCAGTGTTGAGGATTTCGAGTTTGACCCTCTCCCATTCCCCTTCACCGAGGTCGAGGAGGCGCTTTCCTGCGGGGTTCGTCTTTGAGTAATGCTTCACCATATCCCTAACTCCAAACTCGCCCACCTGTCTCCTGGCGGAGCCCATGAGCCTGAGGGTTTCGTTTACGCGTTCAGTGTAGTGCCTTTCCACGGTGTGGCATCTGGTCTCGGTGTTTCCCTCGCTGTCCGTGTAGCTCTCGCACTCCTCTTCACGCACCATGTATCTAACCTTGCCTTCCACGTGAACCCTTCCGGCCCAATAGGGGGCGTATTTTCCTTCGATATCGACTATCTCCAGTTCTCCCTTCATTCTTTTCAGGTCGAAGTCTTTCTCCACCATTTTCCAAAAGGCCTGGGCTATGGCGTTCTTGTCAAGGCTTGGAACGATGTAAATGTCCTCCGTTTTTAGGTTTCCGCTCAGGTGGTTAGGGTAACCACAGTAGGGACACACCGCAACTATCGTCTCTGGGGAGACATCCAAAGGTGCACCGCACCTTTCACACCTGAAACCTGAAGCCTCCATGGGTACCACTCCTTTGCTTTTAGGCGCTTCCCATATTTAAGTGTAGTGTGGGTTTCAACACTGAACCCTAAAGGGTAGTTTGATGTCAATTAATAATTTTTAAAGTGAAGTTTGAATGGGGGGATTAGGGCAGGATTTTTATCTGAAATCCAAACCAAAGGTTTAAAGCTCAAACCTAAAATTATTGTGCGCAACTTCAAAAGTTGAAGATTATCCAAAAAGGTGATTCCTATGGCATTGGACGTAAAAACTACAACGAGAACTCAGCCCCACTGGATCGTTAATCCCTTTGAGGAAATCTACTCCCTCTGGGGCAAAATTTCTGACAATCCCCGAGACGGGAGCGTGGCCCATCTCGTGGGTTACGTTGATACAAACGATGGTTCCGTAGGGGACTTTGAGATGGACGTGGTCTTCCATTCGGGGGAGAGATGGCTTTCCTTTAGGGAGGGAAACAGGGTTTACTTCGTTGTCCCCGTGAACCCCCGTGAGGGCGTTGAGGGAGCTTATCTTAGGGTTCTCAAGGTTCTGAGGGAGGAGTTATGAAGAGAAAGGCCACGTCCGTTGAGATATTGGCGGGAAAGGATGAAGTCATTCGAATCTTGGAGGACTCACCACAGTTCATCACTAACTGGCCCTACGTCGTAAAGGTCAGCACCAGAGACGGGCTGGTTGCGGAGATCCTTCTGCCGAGGTTCCTTTTCAAGTTCGGTGATACCTACCGGTTCTCCGTTATGAAAGATGATACAAGCTACATTTACGATGGAACCGGGAAGCGAAGCCACTTAATCGTTACCGTTACCTTGAAGGAATGGCAGACTCACACAATGGCTGACATCGAGCTCTCCTACAAGGGCAGGGGAGAATTCCTACTTGGAAAACCCCTTGAGGTACTGTTGAAAGGGATTGGGAACGGCTTGAAAAGCCTGTCTGAGGCGCCAAAACAGGCCCCAGTGCCAGCGATATCATCCCACGTGGCCGATGAGGTGGACTTCGCGGACCCAATGAGTGTTGCAAACTTCTTAGTTAAGTCACGCATGGTGCACAGCGGACTCCACGTCGTTCAAAAAGGAGGCCTTCTCAACCTGGTTCTCGAGCTTAGGGAAAACCTCAAAGACGACGTTCTCTACGTCTCGGGGATAACCCAGGATGGTTCAAAGTCTTTCAAGCTCCTTCTCAGGAAAAGTCAGATTCTTGCGCTTGAATACAGGTCCGATAACGAAATTAAGGTTGTCAAGGTCGAGGATGATGCAAGCGCGCGTCAGGCCCTTGAGTTCGTTTCGAGGATAGAGGGAGCCTACATGGTAAACGCATGGGTTCCCGTTGGAGGTGTTTGAATGATAAGGAACATGAACAGCTATCCCCTCTACGATGATGGGAAACACAGGGTTTACTGGCTCGGAATAGAGGAGAGCGAGGACGAGAAGGGCATACTCACCAATCAGTACCTGGTCATAGATGGGAACGAAGCGGCCCTTATAGAACCTGGAGGATTTTTCGTCTTTTCGAGGGTTTTGAAAAACGTCTCCTCGCTTATTCCTCCGACGCAGATAAAATACCTCATGTACTCCCACCAGGATCCGGACGTTGTGGCTGGCTTGAACCTGTGGTTCGAATACGCGCCCCTCGCGGAGGTAGCAGTCTCGGAACTCTGGGTTCGTTTTATCCCTCACATGGCGGTTTTAAGCGCTGGCAGGATAATAGGGATACCCGACAAGGGAATGGAATTTCAGCTCGGAAGCTCCAAGATAAAAGCCGTTCCGAGTCACTACCTTCACAGTCCTGGAAACTTCTCCTTCTACGACGAGAAGAGTGGAATCCTCTTTAGCACTGACATAGGGGCGGCGGCATTCTCAAGTAACGAGTGGTACCTCTTCGTTGAGGACTTTGAAGGCCATGCGAGACTCATGGAGGCTTTCCACAAACGCTATATGAGCTCAACTAAAGCTTTGAGGGCGTGGGTTCGCTCAATTAGAAGGTTGAACCCAAAGGTCATAGCCCCGCAGCACGGGGCGATATTCCGGGACGAGAACGTCGGGAAATTCCTTGACTGGCTCGAAAGTTTGGATGTTGGAATAGACGTTTTTGAGAACGAGTTCTACGGGGAGTGATTCCTTATCTTTTTTACCAGCTCAAGGAGCTCCCACAGGTCTTTAACGTAGTAGTCGGCACCGTTGACCTTTCCGAAACGGACAACGTTAACCACTCTCGTTCCAGCGCGCTTTCCGGCTAAAACGTCATGTCGGCTGTCGCCTACCATCATTGCCTCCTTCGGCTCCAGATTGAGTGCGTTTAGGGCCTTCTCAACGAGGTATGGGCTTGGTTTAACCCCGTTAAGGTTTGTGTAGTCCTTTCCGTAAACAACCTCGAAGTGCCTTCTCAGGTTAAATAGGTTCAGAACGAACTCGGTGCACTCCTGAGAAGCGTTGCTCACCGCGGCGAGTTTCAGACCCGTATCCTTAAGCTTTCCCAGGGCATCAACGTCAGGAAACGCTTTTATTCTGCCGAGTTTGGCCATTTCCCTCCGATAAAGGAGGTTTACGCTGTCAACGATCTTCCAGAACTCGATGTGGTCTATTCCAAACCGCTCCACGTAGCTCCTTGGCAGTTCGCCGGTTACCGTCTTTCTGTATGTCTCGTAGTCGAGATCGATGCCGTGCTTTCTCAGCTCGGGCATAACCCACTTCCCGTACCATTCCCTGTGGTCGTAGCCCTCGTAGTAGACTAACGTTTCATCAACGTCGAATATCAATCCCTTAAGCATGCCTCGGCCTCCTGGACTGATCATCACCCTTCAGCCGGTTGATCCCTCGTCATCGGCGTGGAAAGTGGGAAAAAGAGGTTAAAAGGTTTCAGAACAGTTCCTCAAGCTTGACGTCTATCTTGTCCGGGTTGAAGGGCAGGACGTGCCTTGTCGTCTTCGGGGAGTAGACCTCCCCACGCTTGACGAGTTCCATAACTTCCTCCTTGCTCGGGGCCTTCCTGATGAAGACGTAGTCTATCTCTCCCTTTGCCATGTCCTCCCTGGCGTCTTCCTTGAGGCCGTAGTAGATGAGCTCAATTTTGCCCTCAATGCTCATTTCATCCAAAACCTTGCTGACCTTCTTCTGCTCATCAAGGCCGCCTGGTATGGCAAAGCTCCTCTCGCCGACGAGGGCAAAGGCTATCTCACTCCTCTCGGCCTTCTCCTCAGCGTTTGGATCCTCGACCACTTTGAGGCCTTCCCCCTTGAGTCTCTCGAGAACCTCCTCAAGGCTTCCCTTGAAGGCCGGATACCAGGTGTAAACCTTGACGTCGTCGCTGAAGTAATCGAGTATGACCGACGGAGCGCGTTTAGCGCCGAGCTTTTGCAAACCGGCCCAGCGGTGGTGCCCGTCGACGATGAGGTAGGTGTCTTCGCCTGGGACCTTGGCGAGGAGCATGGGCTTCCAGAAGATTCCACTACCGGTGACGCTCTCGATAAAGGCCTCAAGCTCCTTCTGGACGAGTTGCTCGTGGGGCTTCATCTTGTCGAGCTCTATAAAAACGTAGTCGACCTTAACGGTGGGGATATCGTACTTCGGAACCTTCTCAACTCCCATTTTCATACCTCCGTGAAACGAATCACATGAAGTTGGGGGGGGAATATAAAAAGCCTTTCGGCCCGTGTAGAAAGGTGATGCCGATGTTGTCGCGAGGTCCTCCTGCCCTCTCCGAAGATTTTTGGAACAATCCTTAAAACCGCTGAGGGCAATATCCACACGATGAGGAACATCGCAGATTTGCCCCTCCACGGCGGCCACGTCCCGGCTTGGCTGGCCCAGAGGATGAGGAAGCTCACCCGATTAGTGCTTGCTCTGGCGGTTGAGGAGTACGGGATGGGGGGCCTCCTCGAGAGGCTCTCCGACCCGGTCTGGTTCCAGGCGTTTAACAACGTCATCGGGATGGACTGGGATTCATCGGGCTCGACTACGGTAACAACGGGCATGATAAAGGACGCCCTCTGGAGGGAAGAGCTGGGGGTTAAAGCTGCAGGGGGCAAGGGGAAGAAGAGCCGTGCAACACCGGAGGAGCTGAAAACCATAGCGGAGTTTTACGACCTCGATCCGGAACCATACGTTAGAACCTCAAGGTTGGTCG
>JALSNG010000052.1 GCA_026987155.1 Thermococcus sp.
CTTCCCGCCGGAGAAGGCCACCGCAACCGGAAGGTCGGAGTACTTAACGGCAACCTTCCTCATGAAGCGCCTCGCTTCCATCACCTTCCTCTCAAGCTCGATGGAGTTTGCCCTGAGAACGTCCTCCATCGTGGCCTTTTTCCCCTCGCGGTAGTTTACGCTCTTCTGCCGCCTGACCTTGACGCCGGTTCCGCGCTCCTTGCTGGCTAATGCCTCGTAGTCCTTTTTTGCTATGCCAGTCGCGATGACCTCACCGCCCTCGGAGACGAGGATTACGTCGTCGTTCCGCCTTATGCTTTGCTCTGCTTCAACTATACCAACCGGCAGGAGGTTAGAGCCGTTGAGGATAGGTTCTATGGCCCCGTCATCAACGATTATCCACTTCCTCATGGACTTTCCAAAGCGCTTCCAGAGGGCCATAGCTCCCTCGACCTTTAAACCTGGCTTCCACTTCAGCTCCAGTGGGTCGAAGCGTATCCAGCCGAAGACGTAGCCGTCGAGGATTATCTCGTAGGAGTCGTCCTCCCCGGGCGTCTTGTTGAGAAGAACGATTTTACCATCAAAGAGTTCGCCGAGGTCGACGCCGTAGTGCTCCTCGAATATCGAACGTATGAACTCGATGTCCTTCTCAAAGGCGAACCTCAAATCGCCGGGAGGCGTGATGTTAAGCTTAAACACGCTCTCCTCTCCGTGAACGGCACAGCTATCGCCGATGAGCGGGACGTTGCACTTCTCGCACCAGTTTATGTAAGCCTTACCGAGGAAGACCGGCCTTCCCATTTTCTCTCACCGCGCTTAGAAGGGAGCGGGGGTTTATAAAAGCGATTGGTCTGGATATTCCTCAAAGTTTTTAAGCAGTTTAACTTTATGCTTTATGAGAAATCACTGGAGGCGATGGTAATGGCAGCCTTTGCCGGAGCAGCACTGATAATACTGGGAGTTTTTCTTTTGATAATGCTCCTGCTGAGCGTAAAGGTTATCCGCCCGTACCAGAAGGGCCTCGTTGAGAGGCTCGGAAAGTTCAACAGAATCCTGGAGCCGGGAATACACTTCATAATCCCCTTCATGGAGCGCGTCAAGGTCGTGGACATGCGCGAGCACGTCGTCGATGTCCCGCCGCAGGAGGTCATCTGTAAGGACAACGTCGTCGTCACCGTCGATGCCGTCGTCTACTACCAGATACTCGACCCGGTGAAGGTCGTTTACAACGTCAGCAACTTCCTGATGGCCATAATCAAGCTCGCCCAGACCAACCTCCGTGCCATCATCGGTGAGATGGAGCTTGATGAAACGCTGAGCGGAAGGGACATAATCAACGCCAAACTGAGGGAAGAGCTCGACAAGATAACCGACCGCTGGGGCGTCAAGATTACGCGCGTCGAGATACAGCGCATAGACCCGCCCAAGGACATTCAGGACGCGATGGCCAAGCAGATGACGGCCGAGCGTGAAAAGAGGGCCATGATACTCCTGGCCGAGGGTAAGAAGGAGGCGGCCATTAAGGAGGCAGAGGGCCAGAAGCAATCTGCCATACTCAAGGCAGAGGGTGAGAAGCAGAGAAAAATACTGGTCGCGGAGGGTCAGGCGGAGGCGATAAGGAAGGTCCTTGAGGCGCTCAAGCTCGCCGACGAGAAGTACCTCACGCTCCAGTACATCGAGAAAATGCCCGAGCTTGCCAAGTACGGCAACCTCATCGTCCCCTACGACACCGAGGCCCTGATAGGCCTGCTGAGGATACTCCAGAAGGTGAAGGACGTTCCGATACCAGAGCCACCGAAGCCCCCTACGGGAGACAACCCGGGGAATGAGGGCGCATCGACCAACCCCTCGGAAGACGAGCTGAAAAAGCTTAAGAACCCGATGGAGTGATTTAGACCGGTGGTGGGGATGGATATCCTTCCAATTTCCCTTTTAATTCTTGGACTGCTCGTGATAGTTCTTGACATGATGGTTACCGCGTTCATAACCCCAATCGGAGTGGCAATGGTTGTCCTCGGTCTCCTGCTGGGCTTTGGCGTGAACTTCACCGAGAGCTTTGTCCTGGCCCTCGTAGCTGCAGTTGTGGCTTACATCCTCGTTGGCAGGTACATAAAGAGGGACGTCCGGGATGCCGGAAAGGGCAAGTACACCTTCGACCTGAAGGGCAAGCGCGGAAGGATCGTCGAGATAGGCAGGGAGCACTACATAGTCGAGCTTGAGGGGGATCGGTGGATAGCCCTGGCCGATGGGAATGAAAAGCTGAAAATAGGCGAGACCGTCGAGGTCGTTGACGTTGACGGCGTCAAGCTCATAGTCAGAAAAGCCTGAGCTCTTCCCACAGTTCCTCCAGCGTTTTTCCAAGTCCCAACAGTATCCCGTTTTTGTAAACTACCTCCCCGTTCACCATCACCAGCTCGACGTCGCTGCCCCTTGTGGAGTAAACGATGTGTGAGTAAGGGTTCTCGCCCGGCAGGAACCGGGGCTTTCTCGCGTTTACCACCACGAGGTCAGCTAAGTAGCCGGGCTTTATCAGGCCAGCCTTCAGCTTCAAAGCTCTGGCACCGCCGAGGGTCGCCCAGCGGAAGACTTCCTTAGCTGGAGCAACGTCAGTCCTCTTCCTCCAGACCTTATTCAGAACCGCCGCGAAGCGCATCTCCTCAAAGGGGTCCATCATTCCAACAGGGTTCGGGGAGTCATTGCCGAGGGCTATGTTGGCACCCCTTTCAGCCAGCTCGATTATCGGTGCTATCCTACCTTCGAGCTTCGCCATGCTGAGGGAGCAGTGGACGAGCGTCGCCCCGCTTTTCGCGTAGAGGGAAACCTCGGAATCACCCAGGTAGATGCCGTGGACGCCGACAAGGTTGTCCCCAAGCACGCCGGCCCTTTCAAGGTATTCAACGGGAGAGAGACCGTAGCGCCGCTTGACCTCCAGCACTTCGCCCCTGCTCTGGGACAGGTGGACGTGGATGAGCGCGTTTCTCTCCCTGGCGAATTCGCCGATTTCCCTCATCAGCTCAAGGGAAACGGTGTTTGTCGCATGGGGCGCGAGGGTGGGGGTCACGAGCTCATCCTTTCCTGCCCATTCCTTGAAGAACCTGAAGCCCTCCTCCGGCTCGGCTATAGGGAAGTCAATCGTGTCCATAACGGTCTGGCCGATAAAGGCCCTGATTCCAAGCTCCTTAGCCACCTCCGCTATCTCGCCGGCGAAGAAGTAGTGGTCGTTTATCGTCGTCGAACCGTTTGCCAGGGCTTCGGCCATTCCGAGGAGTGCCCAGCGGCGTATCTCTTTTCTCGTCCACTCCAGCTCCGCGGGCCAGATAACATCGTTAAGCCACCGCTCGATGGGAAAATCCTCGCCAAGACCCCTGAACTTCGCCATTGCCACGTGGGTGTGGGCGTTGACCAGTCCGGGGAGGATTATGTAGCCGTCTCCCCCGTAAACTTCGTCTACCCCATAGTGTCTAAGTTCGTCGGAAGAGACAACGGCCATTATAGTACCGTTCTCCACCACCACAGCACCCGTTCTGACGGAATGATAATCAACGATCTTCCCCATTAGGGCCCTCATGATCCAGTCACTCCTCCACCCCTTCCTCCTCGAACCTTGCAGCAAGCCAAGCAAGCCCGAGGACAAACACTATCCCAGCAAGGAAAGACGGAATTACGTAAAGCAGCTTCTCCTTAAAAGAGGTTCCTCCGGTTACCTGGGTGACGTTTGTGGAATTACACGGCTTCGGAACTTTTATTATCTGGGTTATCACCTTCTCCTTACACGTGCCGTTGGTCAGATTAGATGGAGCCTTCGCGGGGGTTTGTGGATTCTCGGTCACATAGATAGTTGTGGAATTATGGAAGACCTCCCCATGGCTTTCAACTCCAGCCGTTATCCTGAACTTCCCCCCTTTCAAAGGAACCGCATAGATCGTAAAGTTCATGCTCCCCTTTGAAGGCACGGTTATGGACCTAACGAGCCACTTCCCATAGAGAGTAAAGTTATCGGCACTAAATGCAAACCCCTCCGGAAAAGCCATTGTAAGAGTCCCTCTATCCACGGTGCCTCCAAGGTTCTCAACATGGACTGTAATGGGAATTTTCTCACCCACAGTACCGTTTTTAGCCGCAATGGAAACTTTAAAGGAAACGACCGCGGGTTCCACCTCAATGTTTCTCTTTTCAGATGTAAAATTGACTTCACTAATCCCATAACATGAGAGTTCATAGGGGACGTGGGCCACTACCAAAATATCCCCCAGAGCAATTTTCCCACTTTTTTCGGGCAGGAGTTCAAGGCTGAATCTGACTGTTTTACCCTTCTTTATAACCTTTAGATAGTGGGGATACTCCGATGCCAACTTAAAGCCATCTTGGAACCTGGGTATTACCTCCACGTAACCCACATCCACTGAGCCAGAGTTTGTTATGCTTACGTTGGCGGTAAAAGGCACGTACTGACGAACCTTTGAGGGCGCCGAGAGAGAAACGTTGAGATATGCAAAGTCTCCGGCTTTAGGGATATCCTTGGAGTCCAAAAACGCCAGTACATGTACCTGGCGCACACCCCTGTATTCTCTCATGCCACTTATCCCAACCATGAGCCCTCCAAAGTAAACTCCCTGAGAGAACCTTCCCACAGTTGCAAAACCCCTCTTGAGAATTCTCCCACAGGAGTTCATTACGGCTATGTACGCTCCCCCCAGTCCTACCGCCTCAACCCTCACAAGATAAGGACCAAGCTTGACGCTTTTGCCCTCGTCAAGCCAGCCTTCGAACGTGGGAAGCAGTGTGGCTTTTACATAGGCTCCCCTAATGGTGGCCTTTGCCAGGAGGTAGTCTGCACCGATGACGTTTCCAACGCTGATCAAGAGATTGCCCACTTCAAGCTCATCCCCCGTTTTAACTGTATATTCCTTCCCATTCACGTTGAGGAGAACCATCACGTTAACTTCATTGCCAGTAGCACTCGTCCTGTAACCATCGTACCTAACGACCCACTCCCCAAGCTGCACAGATGCCCCCTTGACAAGGTAGCCGTTGAGAACCTGGGGCATGAGCCGGAGGCTGAGGCGTAGGTTATCGAACTTCAGAGTGCCCCCCGAATAGATAATCTTCTTGTAAACGTCCCCGTGATGGATTAAAAGCACCGCTTTTTTCTCACCCACCGATTCGAGGTAAACTGTGTAATCCCCGATTCTAAGCTCCCTCCCCTCAAGTAAATACGGAAAAGTGTAGGTCACGTTGAAATAAGTGGACTCCCCCCCAGTCATCGTGGAGTATAGAACGAGATAACCGGCACCCCACTTTACTCCACCCCCTATCGGAAGAACGTCGGTACGGGAAACGTTGGTAGCCGACAGTTTCACAAACAAAGACCCGTCCCTGAAGGAAACGTCCTTGAAAAATGCACTCTCCCCATTTGCTCCCACTCCATTCCCAAGCCGTATCCACCCACTTATCGAAGACTCAGCGAGTACTCCTGGAAGAAATATGAAAAACACCAGGAACACTACAACGAACCTCTTCATGGAATCACCCCCAATACGCCAGTGATTGTAGAGGTTAGGGACGAAAATGTCACGAGGCGGGACATTATGATGGTTCCGAGGTACTCCCCCAGTGCCGCTATCCACAGCAGGACAACGAAATAGTAGACGGTGCTTCCTACATGTCCTCCGTCGGCGAACTTTATTGACATTGCTGAGATTAAAGTATGAGCAACAAGTATCGCTACGAGGATGTATTCCGTCAGCTCAAGTCCTGACTTGGAAGGGACAAAAATGACATTCTGAAGGAAATCCGCCGGGAGATTCATGTTGGAGAATATCTTATTCATGTAAACTGCAACGCCGAAGGCTGCAGCCACTGAGAATGCAAACGCTCCCGTGATTCCATAGATGACACCTCTAAAGCTTGCAACCGTCTGGGCCCTCTTTCTCCTCAGCCTCACAAGGCGCTCAAAATTACGAGAGATCACCATTCCCACATACTCGGGGTCAGCCCCCATCTTTATGCTCTTGTTGAAGATATCCGAGAACATGCCTATTAACCAGCTACCCGTATCTATGGTGAAGTACTTCCAGGCCTTGTCGTTGTCCAATCTCATTGATATTCTCCTGTGGAGATTCCTTATATCCTGAGTTAAGACTCCAAAATCATGGGAGCTCAAATACTTGAGAACGAGCGGTAGAGCCGCCCCACTTGCGGCCAGTGATGAGCTAAGGCTCCTCATGAAAGCCGGAAAGTTCTCATCCTTAACTACAATAGCCTTCTCTTCCCTTTCTATGGCCTTCCCGTAGTACATCAAAGGGGAGAGAATTATGGACACATGAATCAGGAGGGGCAGGTTAAAACGAGGCCGCAGAATTATGTAATCCATCACCGCCATCACAGAGGTTCCCATTATAGAAATGAGCAGTGCTCTCCTAAGCTTCGACTTTCTCCAAGGAGACATAGGGCCTTCAGCCCAAACCGGATCCTCCGGCATGCGGTACTTTATTACAAGGAGTATACCAACTTCGGTCGCTATTACAAGAATGAACATAAACATGCTGAGACTCACCACATCCTGGCCAGTTATTATCGGCCCTATAATTATGAAAGTTACCATAAAGACCACCGATATTATTAGGGAGGTGTAGATCTCCTTAAAGATGTCGAGGTCATAGAGGGCCCCTTCATAGAAAGTCTCATAGTCATCCATAACGGTTTTCTGTTCCTGGAGAAGGTAGTCCTTTAAATCAACACCACTGTCAAGAGAGTAGGCAAGCCTGTCAAGGAAATCTGCAAGAACCTTACTCGGAACACGCCTCGCAAGAAACCTTAGAGCTTCTGGCATGCCCCTGTGAAGTTTGGCGATCAAATAATAAACCTTCTTCATCTCACCCGCTATGGGTTCAAGTGTCTTCTCACTTGAGAGATTCAGTATAAGCTGTTCCCTGCTGACATCGCTCGTTGATAGAACGGCAAAATAGGTTGCAAAATATGGAATCTTTGAGTTTATCTGGACACGTTTACTGCTGATCTTGGCGTAGGGATATCCAAGCGTATAGAGTAGGGGGAGTAGAGGTATTACATACATGGCGACGAGTATTGGCTTTGAGAGGACGACAAAAGTTCTCAGAAATAGGGCCCCAACAAAGAGGATGACCGAGGCGATGACCCCGGGTAGGAGAACTCTCCGTAAGTAAGTTCTCATGTTCACGCCCGACTGCACAAAGACGCTTCCCTTAGCGGCCTGCATACCACCACCTCAAAGCCTGAAACTAAGACCCTCAAGACCACGCTCGTAAAAGGCCCTGATCTCACGGTAAACGTCCCAATAGCCTGTTATCCCCAACTCCGCCATGCGCTCTATTATCCTCGCCCTGAGAAAGAGCTCATTGTATATTTCCTTCGGATCCTCATAACCGGCAACCTCGGCTATTTTCCTTTCGAGTATGTAGGAGTTGTTCATTCCTCTAAAAATGTGCTTATCGCTAACTGCGTCCCACTCAAAGACGTTCCTCGTTGCGACTCCACCGAGTTCCTCATAATAACCTTCAATCTCAACAACACTGAGAACTCTCCTCAAGAACCTGCCACGGACGTAAACCGCCTGCTGAAACAGGGCAATGTTCAGATTATCGATAAACGTTACAGGAATGTTAATAGGAGAACCTGTAAATCGCTGAATCATTTTCTTTATATCCCCAGCGTGGAACGTACTCATGACAGGATGCCCCGTCTGCATCGCCTGAAAAGCTATAGCACCCTCTGCCCCACGGATCTCACCCACTATTATATAGTTCGGTCTCGAACGAAGTGCGGCCTTCAGGAGGTCAAACAGCGTGACCCTGCTCTCCTCTGGACCGCGTTCCCTCGTAGTAAGCCTCTGCCAAGTTTTGTGAGGAACCACAACCTCAGGAGTGTCTTCCGCAGTGTAGATCTTAGCGTCTGGCTTGATGAAAGGAATTATCGAATTTAGAGTGGTTGTCTTTCCGCTTGCAGTTTCACCGCACACAAAAATACTCATACCGTACTCAAGGGCAAGCCAAAGATACGCGGCAACTTCCGCCGAGAAGGTTCCCCACTTCACGAGCTGGACAACGCTCAAGGGTGTCGCAGAGAACTTACGGATGGTGGCACTCGGTCCTTTTATGCTGACATCAGGAGAGTAGATTATGTTTATACGTGAGCCATCAGGAAGGGTTCCATCCACTATGGGATTTTTATCGCTAACTGGCCTCCCCATTCTCTCGCTTAAATTTTTGAAGTAATCTGCAAGCTTTATATTATCCCCAAACGTGATGTTGGTCTCCATTGCCTCAAATATCTTGTGGATAAGGGCGACATAGTTTGCCCCAATTATGTGGATGTCCTCAATGTAGGGATCCCTCATAAGAGGTTCCAGCGGCCCAATTCCAACTATATCCCTCTTGAGCAAATAGCGGAACTTCTCAACTTCATGGGGGGTAAAACTGACCCGGTTTCGTGAAAAGAATCCCCCACTACCGAGCTTCCCAAGGGCCTCATCAACAAGATCATCAAGAAATTTCTCAAATTCCTCTTCGTCCTCTGGAATGTCCTTCTCAGGTGCAAGTTCAAGTATTTTATCCTTTAAAAGTTCGTACTTCCGCTCTTCATCCCCGTTCAAGATTCTCGGCTCAACAACTATGTACCGCTTTTCCACGTTGATGTCGCCGTAGATATGGATGAAGATTGGATCCCCGACCGGATATATAAGGTTGGGGTACTTTATATCCTTCATATCTCTGCTGAGCTGTGGGTAGAAGTCCGGGAACTTACCGGTTTTTCGAGTGAATTCATCAACATACCTACGCAAGTGCGGATTCCTCGCCATTGCAGTCTCAAGGGTGTCACTGATAACCTTCTCTGCCATTTACACCACCGCCGCAATTTCCACTATAAAGCCCACCTTGGGTTCCACCCTGAAGGGAATTATCTTCTGAAACACGCCGACGGCGTTGTTGTACTTTATTATTGTGGCAGAGTTCTTAAGATCGCCACCAAAGACCTTAACGCTAAGGCGGATTAACAGAGTAGAGACTTCCTCCACCACCCCGAGAACATCCGAAGGCATATCCCCTGGGTTGGCGGTCATTATAACGACCTTACCCAGGGACGTGACACGTTTTAAATGAACCAAAAAGGCACGGATATCATTCATATCTGGGTTAGCGGGCAACAGTGAACTCAATGAATCGATTATAACCACATCACTCCCCCACAGAGGAGACGCACCACCAAGTTTCTGGAGAAACCTGTTCCTTTCGGAAACCCCAACGAGGAGTGGATACAGCGAAACAAAGGATAATCGCCTCTTAACGAGATCCTGAATTACACCGTATCCGAGGGAGTCCATCTGGTTTATGAACTCCGGCGTTGTAAGCTGTGTGGACACATAGGTGACAGTGTGATTGTTCTTGAGAAAACCGTAGAGGAGCCGCTGGCAGAATATGGACTTGCCAGTACCCCTGTCACCCTCTATGAGCACTATACTTCCTGCGGGTATACCACCTCCGAGTCTCCTGTGAAGCTCATCATTGGGGATTCGGATTTCAAGCAGTGCCCCCATGTTTATCCCACCCTGAAAATCATGGAAGCCCGTTTCCCATTATCGCATATGAGGGTTATCTTATGATATTCCACACTGGAATTCACAAAACTCACGGGAAGGTACACCTCGCCAATTTGATAGGGTGTGAGCGTGCCGGTGGGAGAAAATCTCAGATTTGAGGGAGGAACTACGAGCCCATCCACCATCACTACAAAAGACCCGGGCACAAAAGTCAGGACTGTTTTACCAGTGTTCCTTACATAGAACACATAAGAATCATTCACAACAGGAATGTTTTCGGGATCGTTTATTATTTCAAAGCTCGTCTTCATTTCTGATGAAACAACGGCCCCCCTGGAGAGCAACCCATCTGAAAGCTCCTGAGTAACCAAGTACAGGGCCCCCGCTACCATGCCAGCCGCGAGTAGGGAGATTATGAACAGTATAAGCTCTGAAGCCACTGAACTCGCCATAGTTACCCCTCCCCAGGACAGTACCAGGCACTTCCAATCACCCGGGGCGCTCCATCGGTGGCGTTCCCAAGCCATTCCCACTTTATTTTCAGGCCACATCCAATCTCGGTGCTGATCACGAGGGAATGGGCCGTCCCGTTCACCTTCGGAACGTTGATAACGCTTACTTGGGCGGTTTCACCTGGGAGGAGATACTCACTGGATGGACCCACTACTGAAGTCGAATCCATCATGCCATCGTAAATGTATCCCCACTCATTCGGCGAAAGCGTGCTTCCGGCATTGAGGATAGCGAACGTCATGTCGTACACCGTTGCATTGGGTAGGGTGCTGTAACTGTAGTTGACGAGCTCAAGATGCGAGGTTCTGACCTTAACGACCATTTCATTGTAGTCGCTGCCAGCCTCCTTCATCATGGAATACAGTGTCTCACCTGAAGCGTATAGCATCCCAAAGGAAACTGTGACGGCTATTAACAGTACTGCAAAGGCTGCTGGGCCGCTGACCCCCATGTCGATCCCCTAAACACCGTATATATCTTCCAGCAGCTTTCCTACAGCCCTCATCTCCCTTTCCACCGAATCAAGGAGCTCGCGGGTTATTCTAACGCCCCGGAGGCGTTCGATGAAGAGGAGGGACACCATGTGATCCTGAATGGTGAGTTTTTCGTCGGGCCTCCAATCGGGCTCACGATGATGGGGCCTTATGCCCTCGGCGTACCTCAGGAGGGTATACAGCACGTCCTCGGAGATCCACCCAATCTGGTAGTAAAAGTCAAGCACGTTCTCGAGGTTCTGCATTCCAACCCTTTCAATCAAAAAGCCCAGCCACTTGAGGGCCATCATAGTTGAAACCATGTCCCCCGGTATGCGCTCCAAACGAGCGCGGCTCCGCGGTGTAGAAAGGAGCACCTCCCGTATATCAGAGGGTATGCTCATGGCCCCCAAGTCTTTCTCCCCGTAGCCTCTTGAGGGCATTTCTTCCCCCCTTTGCATGTCAACCACACCTCCCCCCTGTTCCTGGGAACGTTCCACGTGTGCTTGTTCAAACAGGGTTCCGGGCATTGTTTCTGGAGAGGGGGGTCCACCAAAGCCCTCCTGAACACTCTGCGCCACCACGTCCCCAAGTCCCACTGGTTGGACCCCCCCTACGCTACCCTGCCCACTCCCGGGAGACGCGGCTATCGATGAGCTCGATGTGAGCGTCATCAGTTGATTCCTGATCTCCTCGATGTACTTCCCGATCTCCTCAACCCTCCTGTCAAGTTTAGAGAGCTTCTCTACTTGCCCTGAATAAGTCTGGAGTGCCTTCTCCACAACTCTTTCAACCTGTTCAGGTGTTAGGATATCTTTTTTCTGCAGGAGACGGTTTCTCAAGTCCTCTATCAGAAAGTTTGGAACTTTCCCCCTCAGCACCTTCAACTTTTCATCGATTTCTTCTTCCCTTATCATGCGGATCCCTCCGACATGGCTTCATATATCAGTTCATCAAGATCCATCCCGTCGATGATAATAAGACGAAGGTCTGCCTTGATTTGAG
>JALSNG010000053.1 GCA_026987155.1 Thermococcus sp.
CTTCCCAACCAACATGCACTAATTGGAAAGAGAAAAGCTTATAGGTGTATACGCCATTCTGAAAGTCATGGTAGGGCGTAGAACTAAAAGAGAAAGTCCCGCCTCCCGGATTTGAACCGGGGACCACGGGCTATCTGCCCCCTTGCAGGGAGCAAGGCGAACTACAGGCCCGCGCTCTACCACTGAGCTAAGGCGGGAATCGATAGTTACTACTCAAAACTGCTTAAAAAGATTGTGCTGGAAAAATCGAAAAACAATTTAAATTTATTGAGAAAGAATTTTTACGAATTCCTAGTTTCTCTTTGGTTTTACGGCTATGCTTATGGCCATCGCAATCAAGAAGTTTATCGCAAGCCCTATCGTTCCCACCATCGCCGGGTGGAAGACTATCGGAAATCCAATCTTCCCTCCAATCTGCTTCGCGAGCAAGGCGGTAACTGCGGTTCCAACTAAAATCCCCACCTATGGCTCCTTCCTTGCTTAGCCATGCTCTATTGGGATATATCGCCTGAAGTAAGGCCGGAAGGAACTGCAATCCACCGGCGCACGCTATTGCGGTTATGTTGAATATCAGTCCGGGCTTTAGAACTGCTAGATACCAGCCTATGAAGGCCCATGCGAGCAGAAATATCCTGCTCACGAGAATCAACTCTCTCACTCGCGTTTCTCCTCAACCTATTGTATATGTCCCTCGTGATAAGGATGTAGCACCCAAGAACGAGTCGAGCGTGGACATTGCCGCAGCAGCCGCTCCGGCCAGTAGGAATCCAGCTAAGATCGGGTTCGTGAAGTGGTATATCATGAACGCCATCACCGCATCCCTCGAACCGAACTGCTTTATCAACTCGGATATAAAGCCGGCTTTAAGCCCCAAAGCCGGGAATCCAGTTACGTTGAGCACAGCTGCTACCAACCCTATGAATGCGGTGGGTATGTAGTAGCTGCTGAGGTAGAATGCAGTGGCAACGCTCGACCACTTGATCGTCCAAGTATCTCTCGCCGCATAATACTTTATCCAGATGTGCGGAAGGATCATCAGTCCGACTCCGTAAACCATTATACAGCTAAGAAGCATCTCTGGACTCCAGTTCATCGTCAAAAGCTTCGGCTTAACCCTGATAACTTCCTGCATGAGGTGAGGAATGCCTTGAGGGAAGAACTTGAGAATTATCACTACTCCAGCTATCCAGACTCCTATATACATCCAAACTCCCTGCAGAGCGTCCGTCCAGTAAGCCGCTCTGAGTCCGCCTAATATCACGTATGTTGCAGCTATCAGCATCAGGATCAGCGAAGCTTCCTGATAGGGTATGTGCCCTCCGCTACCTATGGATAGAATAATTCCCAGCCCGATCGCCTGAACGACTATGTAAGCTATGACGAATACTGCCATTACTATCGCAGTCACGAACCTCAGAGCTTCGCTTCCGTAGTATTCCGCAAGGAGATCCGCTGGAGTGACGAATCCCTTCGTCTTCCTCAATAAGAACACTCTCCTTCCATAGTAGTATCCCCAGACAGATGCGGTGATAACCCAAGCCATCGCGGCTATCCAGAATGAGATGCCCGTCGATGCGTAAACCGCCACGCTCGTCAGAAAGGCGAAGGCGCTGTGGTATGTCGAAGCTATCGCCAGAAATACGACTATCAGTCCGGCTTTTCTGCTGAGAACGAAGAAGTCCTCCACGCTCTTCTGAAACCTTCTGCCGGCCAAGTACCCTATTCCGATGCATATTATGCTGTATAAGATTATTACCGCAGTGGTAATCTCCCACGCCTCCAAAGAATCACTTCCAAACGAATTTGGCAATCAAAACTAACAGCAACATCCCGAAAGCTCAGACCAAAAGCGAATAGAAGTAAACGAAATTCAGCCCATCAAAATCGGCTCTATTCTGTTCACGAGATAGCAACAGAACACGAGGACGTAAAACATCAGAAATGCAACATCAAACCTCACCGAACCACTTCCTTACATATTCTTCGCTCACCTTTCCGTCCTCCAAATCCTCCAAAATTCTACTTCTATCTCTCTCCTTCGGATCTCCATAACCTCCACCTCCCGGCGTGTTTACCACGACGATGTCTCCCGCCTTAAGCTCGATCGTCTCCTTTCCGCTTAGCTCTATTTTGTTTTCGTTTCTAAGGACGTAGTGTTCTCCTCTCGCACCTTCCTTTCCCCCCTTAAGCCCCCAAGGTGCTATCTTTACCCTGTCCGCTATAATCGAAAGCGTAGCGTCGCTTAGTAGCTTGTAAACCCTCCTTATTCCCAGCCCTCCTCTGAACATCCCCGCCCCTCCGGAATCCTCCCTCAAGGAATACTCCAGAACCATGATCGGATACTCCCTCTCTATAACCTCCACCGGCGTGTTCATCGTGTTCGTCATGTTGACGTGGATGCCGTCTATGCCGTCTCCGTTCGGCCTCGCCCCGCTCCCTCCTCCCAAAGTTTCGTAGAACGCCCAACCTTCTCCGCCTATTATCACGTTGTTCATGCTTCCGTGAGATGCTGCCGGAATTTCGAAGATCTCCGCCAGAGCTTTGAATATCGCATCTACTATCCTCTGCGAAGTCTCCACGTTCCCAGCAGAGACTGGAGCGGGCTTTATAGGATTTACCAGAGTTCCTTCTGGAGCGTAGATTTCTATAGCCCTGAGAAATCCGTGGTTCATCGGCAAATCCGGATCCAATACCGCCTTCAAGGCGAAGGATGTGGAAGCTACGGTTACTCCGAAAACCGCATTCAGCGGAGCTTTAACTTGTTTATGGGTGCCAGAGAAGTCGACGAATATCTTTCCCTTAGAGACCACTCTAACGTTTATGTTGAGCGGTTTTTCGTATTCCACGTAATCGACTCCCTCGCATTCGAACTCTCCAAG
>JALSNG010000054.1 GCA_026987155.1 Thermococcus sp.
ACGAACACAGGCAGATTAGAAGAGTTCATGGTTCCTGGCAGAAAGGCCTTTTGTGTCTCCAAATCCGGTGGAAAGACGGACTTCGTTCTGGTTGCCTTCGAGGACTTAGAGGGAAAGGGAGCGGTGATAGACACCAGAACCCAGGCCAAAGCCTTTGAGAAGGCAGTTAAGCTCGGTATGATACCATGGCTGAGGAACTGTCGGATAAAACGGAAGGAAATCCCCCTCGGTAAATCGCGCCTCGATTACCTTTTCAAATGTCCACAAGGCGAGGTCTACGCCGAGATGAAGAGCGCCGTTTTAAGGGGAGGTGAAAAAGGGGAATATGCGATGTATCCGGACTGTCCGAGCGTCAGGGGGCAGAAGCACATCAGGGAGCTTATAGAGCTTTCAAAAGCCGGAAATGGGGCCATGATTTTCTTCATAGGTGCCTTACCAGGCGTTGAGAAATTTAAGCCCTTCGAGAGGGGAGACCCTGAGATAGCGAGGCTCCTTAAAGAGGCAAAGGGGGCGGGCGTTGAAATCTATGCGCTCAGCATCTCCCTCCTGCCCGATGGAAGGGTAGTTCTCGAGAGGCCGAGCCTTGAGGTCGAGCTCTAAACCGCCGTCCGCGGGGTCTTGTACCAAACCTTCTTGGCTTTTCTCCCCTCCCAGAGGCCGGCAAGCGAGATTAGCACCCATATCTGGGAGTAGGTGTAGTACATGAGGGGTGCGAGGAGCCAGCATCCAACGCTCTTCACCTTTCCGTCGTAGAGGCCGGCGAATACCTCCAGCAGGAAGGATACGTAAACAAAGCCTAAGACTGCCTCGGTAAACCATGTTACCTGGCCGTACGTTAGGAAAAGGCCCACGAAGGCAGCGTCAGCCAGCAACACAGCTATCGCCAGGAGGTAGTATATCATGAGCGTTAGGAGTAGGTCAAAGCGCAGACCCCACCCGGGGATCTCGCGGAACCTCTTTAGGTGTTCTCCAACCGTGTAAACGTTTCCGGCCGCCCACCGCGTTCGTTGCTTGAACCACACGCGCCAGCTCTCAGGCTCCTGCTCCCAGGTAACGGCGAGGGGATTGTAGGCTATCCTCTTACCTACGGCTATTATCCTGAAGGACAGCTCCAGATCCTCGGCGAGGGCATTTTCATTCCAGCCGCCAAGCTCTTCGAGCAGGTCTTTTCTGATTACGAAGTTCGTTCCGGGCAGTATGGCGGTCTTGTAGAGCCCACTCTTACCACTTTGACCGGCGAGCTGGAAGTATAGGTACTCCATGCATATGAACCTCGTGAGGATGTTCTCCTTCCAGTTTATCGTTTGGACTTTTCCGGTCACTGCCGGGTTCTCGTCGCTCAACATTGCTACCAGGCCCTTAAGCGCTTTCGGTTCGGGCCTGTTGTCTGCGTCGTAAACTGCTATAACCTCTCCTCTCGCCAGTCTCAGTCCATAGTTCAGGACGTAACTCTTTCCCTTTCCTCCCCCTTTTACGCGGATGACCTTGATGAAGGAGTGTTCCTTGGCGACCTCCTCGGCTATCTCAGCCGTTCCGTCGGTGGAGCCATCATCGAGGAGGAGAACCTCAAGTTTGTCCTTCGGGTAGTCGAGGTTAGCCATCGCCAGAAGAGTGTCCTTTATCACAAGAGCTTCGTTCCTTGCCGGAATGAGGACCGTGACGTGGGGGAGCTCTTTCGGAATTTCAGGCCATCTAAACGTTGAATTATATCTGAGCCCAACTATCGTCAGGGCTATGTAGTAGAGGAATATGGGGTATATCACGAGTGCCGAGAACATCCATATTGCCCGGAGAAATTGGAAGATCCCATTGAGTACCCAGATCAGAGCATCCATGTTTCCACCTATTTTTTCTCGGTTTTCACCCTTATAAGACTGCCCAACGCGGAACCGTTTTAAACCCGAATGCAGAGGAATCTAACGGGTGGTATATGTGGCAATAGTTGATGTCCGAATCCTGGTTGAAGGTGCGAGCGACGTGGAAGTTGTTAGTAAGGCGCTTCAAGGTCTCGCTTTAGGGAGCGAGTACAACATCACGATATCCTCGATTATTCCCACTACGAACGTCGAGATAGCCAAGAGCGCTGCTGCTGGGGCAGATTTGCTTATCATAGCGACGGATGCGGATAGAGTTGGTAGGGACTTGGCCGAGAGGCTCTTTAACGAACTGAGCGAAATGGTGGGAAAGGTAGAGAGGATGAAACTCCCCCTGGGCCACGACTTGGAGCATGTTGACGTTGAGCTCGTCAGAAAGGAGCTCAGGAACACCCTCGTTCGTGCGGGCCTGAAGAGCCTTCAGATACTCCCGGAGTATGTTAACCTTAGAACTCAAGCCCTTGACTTGAAAGGAAGGTACGAGAACTTGATGGAAGAATATCAGCGGCTCAGGGAGGAGTTTGAGGCGCTCAAAAGGGCTTATGAGGAAGTTAAAGCTGAGAAAGAGAGGCTTGTTGAGGAAAATGAGGGCCTCAAAACCCTGTTAGAGAATTCTAAGAATGTGTATGCCCTTGAAGAAGCGTGGAAATCCCTTTTCCCTGCGGAGCCTCTTCCCGATGAAGAAATAATCTCCACCGCAGTCCGACGCCTTGGACTTGAGGGGAAGATAATTGTGGGTCAGGGATACGTGTTCGCGGAGGACAAATCCCTCTTGGACGAACTCCTCAGGACGGTGTATCTCAGCCTCTCTATAAAGGAACCTGAAGTGGGAGAAGAACCTGCCGAGGGGAACGAGGAAACGCCCGTGGAAAAAGTAGAAACTGAAGGGGCACCAAATGAGACCGGGGAACAGTCGTCTCCTGGTGAAGAGGAAGTGAAACCTGAGACCTTCGAAGGATTTATCCAGGGGCTCTGATATGGAGGATGTTATAGCCGAATTTGAGACATACCTCGACCTTGAGGGTAAGAGTCCGAATACTGTGAGGATGTACTCATACTACATTAGGCGATACCTTGAGTGGGGCGGGAAACTCAACTCCCGCTCCGCCCTCCGTTTTCTCGCGAGACTCAGAAAAGAAGGCTATTCCAATAAAAGCTTAAACTTGGTTGTCCAGGCGTTGCGCTCCTACTTCCGCTTTGAGGGTGCTGAAGAGGAAGCGGAGAAGCTTAAGCCCCCAAAGGTGCCAAGGAGTCTTCCCAAGGCCCTAACCCGTGAAGAGGTTAGGAAGCTGCTCTCGGTAATTCCTCCCACGCGGAGGAGGGACAGGCTCATAGTTCTACTTCTCTATGGCGCTGGCCTGCGCGTTAGTGAACTCTGCAACCTGAAAAAGAGGGATGTAGACTTGGAAAATGGCTTAATAATTGTCCGCGGTGGAAAAGGGGCCAAGGATCGCGTAGTGCCTATTCCGGGTTTTCTGAGTGCTGAGATTGAATCCTATCTCCAAACTCGTTCCGATTCCAGTGAATATCTGCTCGTTGAGGAAAGGAGAAAGGATAAGGATAGGCTTTCTCCAAAGACTGTCTGGTACCTCCTGAGGAAGTATGGGGAACGAGCAGGCGTTGAAGTGACACCCCATAGGCTCCGCCACAGCTTTGCCACCCACATGCTCGAGAGTGGCGTTGACATAAGGGCAATACAGGAGCTCCTTGGCCACTCCAACCTCTCAACGACGCAAATCTACACTAAGGTTACGGTGGAGCACCTCAGAAAGGCGCAGGAGAAGGCGAAGCTCATAGAGGGGCTGATGGAGTAGCTAACAGGAACTTCCAGAGGGGTAGGACGTTTATTCTACGGCCGTTCCGTTCAATGGTTTCCTCTTCCCCAAGTGTCACAACCGTGAGGTTCTCGCAGCCAAGATTTCTACCGGCCATGGATAGGGCAGACAGCTCCCGCTCCCGTGCATCATTAAGACTCAGAGTTACCTGAATCAGTTCCACAACCCTCCCCGACTCTGAGACGACGAAATCAACTTCCTTCTCACCGGAACCTCCGTAGTAGTGAACGTTGAGAAGCGGGTTCAGATAGTGTTTCCTTCTGAGAAGCTCAAGGAACACGGCATTTTCCATATCCCTCGCGGGGTCCTTCTTTGAGAAAAGGGCTAGGCCGGTATCGACGAGGTAAACTTTCTTGGGGGCTCTGAGGGACTCTTTTTCGGAGTGGGCAAACTTCGGAAGGAAGAAGACGAAGAATGAATCTTCGAGTGCTCTAAGGTATTCAAGGACCGTCGTTTTTGATGTTCCAAACTCGGACTTAAGGAAGCGGTGGATTGAGCTGTACGAGGTGTACCTCGCGTAGTTCGATAACAGAAGCTTGACAAGGGCCTCAATCAGGGCCACGTTCCTTATCCTGTGTCTCTCTACAACGTCCTTCGTTATCATCACCGAAAGGTACTCTTCAAGTATTCTGACCTTATCGCCGAGGAGGGCCACCTCTGGGAAGGCGCCGTATCTTAAGTACTCATCCAGGAGATTCTTTATCACGTGCACCTTTCTGCCGTAGAGGTCGCGCTTTTTAAAGTCCACCCCGTTGAATCGAAGGAACTCCCTGAACGAGAGGGGGAGGAGTGTGTATGAAATCCCGCGTCCTCTCAGCTGGGTCGCGACCTCCCTTGAGAGCAGCCGTGAGGACGAACCCGTAACCGAAACCATGAAACCCTCGTCAAGCAAATACCTTACACCAATTTCCCAGTCGGGAACATTTTGAATCTCGTCAAGAAGGAAGAAGACCTCTTTTCCAACGTTCTCTGGATAGAGGTCAAAGTAGGCATCAACAATTTCCGGAAAGTCCCGTCCAGTTATCCCGAAAAGGAGCGGGTTCTCGAAGTTCAGGTAAACGTAGCGTTCCCTTTCTTCCCCAACCATCGAATAGAGGAGGTACGTCTTACCGGAGCGCCTTGGGCCAATTATTACCGTTGCCTTCCTCAGATTCAGGGGAGGCTTTAGCTCCCTCTCAACAACTTTGGGTAAATCCCTCTCGTGGAAAAGGCGGATGTAGCGTTTGACCTCGTCCGGCTTCATGGTACGGTATGAGATACCAAAATTTATAAATATTTGGTACATCATACCGTACCAAAAATTGAAAATTCAAAGCTCTCCCTTCTTCCTAAGCATCGCGAGGTAGCTCGTGAATGCTCCAGCTGAAATCGTGTCCCCAAGCCCTACTGTGGAAACCGGGTTCTTGACGAGTCTTGTCGGAATTATCACCACTTTGTATTCCCTTGTTCTGAGTTTTCTCTTGGCCTCTTCAAAGCGTAGCTTGACGTATTCACCGCGCTCATTGTATGGGACATTCATTCCGACTTTAATGTCTTCTGGCGAAGTTATCTCTCCAAGAGATGCCCTTGAAGCGGCGAGAGTTGTTGCCAGCTCAAGGCTCTGGGTGAGCTCTTTCTCGGTGAGCGGGTTGTCCGAGTGGGTGATGTACATGATGTAGTAAATCGTGTGAATCTGAAGCACCTCGAGGTTCATCTCGTCGACGAGGATTTTACCGCCGAGAACGGTGTCCTCTATGCGGTTGTAAGTGAATATCCTATCCGCGAGCTTGGAGTAGCCGAGGGCGTTGAGAACGTGGGCTATCTCCGCTTCGTCCATGCCGACACTGTCAACGAGGGGGAAGAGATTGTAGATAACCTTCTTCCTGAGCTCGCGGTTCTGTATCGAGGCAAACTCCAGGTGTATCTTCAGGTTATCGTGTCTTTTCAGGAGCATTATGTCCTCCTTGGCCTGCTTTAAGTAGTAGTTGGCATCCTTCCCGTCGGAATAGCGAAGTTTTATCCCCTGATAGCCGGAGAGGATGGCACCGTCAACCTTCTCGCCTATAACTGGGAGGAACTTCTTGAGACCCTCTTCGGTGTATATTCTTATGCTTTCGAATCGGGCGGAAACTATGAAGCGGCCAGAAAAGGGGACCGTAATTGTTTCGTTCCCCAATTTGAACGTCGTTCCAGCACGGAACTCAAAAATGCGATTCACTTTTATTGGATCCTCTTCCCTATAGGCTTCCCACGGATGTTTGAGGGTTAGTTTATCGCCTTCAACGACGGGATAGAACAGGTTGGGTTTTTTAACGAACATCTCCGCCTGTTTTTTGGCCAGGTGGGGGGTGTAAACGATCACCCTGCTGAAATCCAGATTCGCCAGGAGATTGGCTATGATTCCCGCCTGACCTCCCATCCTTTCGAGGTCGTAGTCAAAGCGGGAATCGAACCAAGAGTGGAGCTCCTCGTTAACCAGCGGCACTGCCATGGGCTTGCCCGTCTTGAGGGCGTGGACGAGCCTCGCCACAAAGTCTATAGGTTCTTCAATTTGTCTCGGATACTCCTCCATTCTCCTCCTGACGTTTTCAGCACCCAGCTCATCTATAAGTCTTTGAACTGTTTCCCCCTGCAGGTAGACTATGGCATCCACATTGGTGTTGTACGCGGTATACACGGCAAGCCTTCTTGTATCATCAAGGAGCTCCATTTTGTATCACCCTCAGTGATTACTACCTAAGAATGACGTTTAAATTTTAAAAGGCTTTCGGATGTGTTTCCGATAAATTTGGAAATGATAAGGATTCAGAACTCGGTGAAGAGCCTTCCAAGTTCGGGGATCCTTTCCATAACGTCCATCTCTCTGAGGGCAAGCCACAGAGATGCCTGATTGCTCGTAACTACTGGAATCCCGAGGTCTTCTTCGAGGGGCTCGATTATTTCAAAAGTTCTCCAGTTTGTGCAGCTTATGAAGATTGCATCGGATTCGTCACTAAAGCTCGCCTTTGCCAGCCGGTAGGCTTCGTAGGGTTCCAGCCGTCCTATCTGGAGATTGTCTTCTATCCCGAGTCCCCTGATGTCGAGAACTTCAAAGCCGTTGGCCTCAAGGAACTCCCTTTCTCGGGTGTTTATCTCATCGGTGTAGGGGGTTATCACAAGGATACTCTGTGCATCGAGCATCTTGAGGGCCTCCACCACGGCGGTGCTCGTACTCACCACCGGAACGTTCACATCTTCCTCAATCTTTGCCTCAAGCTCCTTCTCGTAATCCTTCCCGCCGATGAACGACCCGCTGGTGCAGCCGTAGAGTATAATCTCAACGCCTGCATCGCGCAGAAGCTTTGCCGCCTCGACGGCGAGGACACTCATCTTGAGGAGTTCCTCCTCAGTAACGTTTCTAAGGGGCATTCTTGCGGTGTGCAGGGAAACCCCTTCGGGAAGAACCGAATGAAGCTCCATCTCCATGGTAGTGTTCGATGATGGGACTATAAGCCCAAGCCTGCCTCTCCATCCGTACATGCTTTCACCTCCTGGAGATTACTCGGGGATTCTCTTAAACCTTTGGTTGTGGAAAGGCTGATTAAGGCTTGCGGGAAAGCTTCATGGGTGATACCGTGGAGCTTGAGGATGCGATACTGAAGAGAACCTCCGTGCGGTATTTCGAAGAGAGAGACGTTCCGGAGGAGGATATTAGGGCGCTGATCGAGGTGGCGATAAGGGCGCCCACCGCGAGCGGCCTGGAGAACTGGAAGTTCGTTGTTTTCAGGAGTGGGGACGCGAGGGAAAAACTTTACAACCTCATAGCGGAGGGCATGATTCGATACTACCGTGCCGTGAACCTCCCGGAGGAGAAGATAGGGAAGCTCGAAAGGCGTATGCATGAACAGGGTATGTACCGTGCACCAATTTACGTGGCGGTCTTCATTGACAGGCGCGTCCGCTTCCTCCCCGGGGAAGAATTCGATGAGCCCGAGTTCATCTGGAGCGTTGAGAGTGCCGCGATGGCGATTCAGAACTTAATGCTCAAAGCCGTTGAGCTCGGCCTCGGGACGGTTTACATAGGCGTTACGAATTTTCCCGGAATAGAGGAGGAGGTCAGAGAGCTGGCAGGCCTCGATGAGAACCACTACTTAGTTGGGGTTATCCCCGTAGGCTATCCGCGTGGGGAGCCCAAACCCCGGAAGAGGAGAAAGGCCCTCGATGAGGTGCTGGTCTTCATCTAAACGTTTTTATTCCCTCTAGCTCAACTCCATCCGGTGGAAGGATGATAGAGTTCGTTATCCTACTCGGCGTCATTGGCGGCTGGATAATCGTCGCATCAACGCTTTTCCTCATGCTGGCCCTGGGCAAGGCCTGGGGGTTAGCTGGTGTGCTTCTCTTGGTCGCGGCGATTCAGATAAACCACTGGCTCAAAAAGAAGTACATGCGTGCCATAGTCGATGCCACACCGAGGGCCAAGGCCATAGCGGCGCATATATTTGAGATGAACGAGCTCATACTTCTCTCATCCTACCTGGTATCGGTGGTCCTCTACGTCGTCATACAGAAGTACGTGGAGATAGTCATCAAGTTCCCGCACGCACTGGGGTGAGAGCATGAACGTCGTCATAGTCAGATACGGGGAGATAGGAACGAAATCCCGGCAGACAAGGAGATGGTTCGAGAGCATACTCATGAACAACATCCGCGAAGCTTTAGTCAGCGAGGGGATCGGGTTCAAGAAGGTCGAAGCGAAGCACGGAAGGATCCTCGTGAAGACGAATAAAGCGAGAGATGCCGTTGATGTTCTTGGGAGAGTTTTTGGCATAGTGTCGCTCTCCCCGGCTATGGAAGTCGATGCCGAGCTGGATAAGATTAACCGGACGGCCCTCAAGCTCTTCAGGAGGAAGAAGCGTGAGCTCGGCCTTGAAAGGCCGCGCTTTAGAGTCACCGCGAGGAGAATCACCAAGGAGTTCCCGCTCAAGAGCCCTGAGGTTCAGGCTAAGGTCGGTGAGTACCTCCTTGAGAACGAGGAGAGCAAGGTTGATCTGCACGAGTACGACATCGAGGTCGGCGTTGAGCTGATGGAGGGTAAAGCCTACGTCTTCGTTGATAAAATCTACTCCTGGGGCGGCCTTCCGATAGGGACGCAGGGCAAGGTGGTGGCACTGCTCAGCGGCGGCATAGATTCGCCTGTTGCCGCTTTCCTCATGATGAAGCGCGGCGTTGAAGTTATTCCCGTCCACATCTACATGGGTGAGAAGACCCTTGAGAAGGTAAGGAAAATCTGGAACCAGCTCAAGCGGTACGGCTACGGCGGAAAGGGCGAGCTGATAGTGGTTAAGCCCAAAGAGCGCGAGAGAATCATTGAGAAGCTGCGCGAGATGAAGAAGGAGAAGTACACCTGCGTCTTCTGCAAGTACACCATGGTGAGGCACGCGGATAGGGTAGCGAGGGAGTTCGGGGCGAAGGGCATCGTTATGGGCGATTCTCTCGGGCAAGTGGCCAGCCAGACCCTTGAGAACATGTACATAGTCAGCCAGGCAACGGACCTGCCGATATACCGCCCGCTCATCGGCATGGATAAGGAGGAAATCGTGAGGATAGCGAAGGAGATAGGAACCTTCGAGCTTTCCACGCTCCCAGAGGACGAGATTCCGTTCATACCGAAGCATCCGGTAATAAGGGGCTCCTGGGAGGAGTTCAGGAAGATTTACAAGGCTCTCTTTGGAGAGGAGCCGGGGAAGAGGGAGTGCTAAGTGTTAAATAATTCCTCTACAGATAATGGGGCGGGTGAGAGCATGGGAATCGTCGTTGAGGCAATCTATGAGGATGGGGTGTTCAAGCCCCTTAAAAAACTCAACCTTCCGGACAAGACGAAGGTAACCATCAGGGTGGAAATCTTTGGCCTGCTGAGGGGATGGGAGGTAGACACACAAAGGGTAAAAGACGAACTGAGGGAGGCTCATGGATAAGTTCTTTGCCGATACGTACGCGCTCATTGAAATTCTCAAGGGAAACCCAAACTATTCAAAATACGCCGGTCTTGAACTGTACTCCACAGAATTCAACCTCCTTGAACTCTCCTACGCCCTCACACGAGACTTTGGGCCGGAGCGGGCAAAGGGTGTTCTGACTCTCGTAAGGGCAACGCTGATTATACTCTCGCCGACAACGGAGCACTATATAAAAGCCTCAGATATGAGGCTTAAAGAAAAACGTAACGGCAAAAAATTGTCTTTGATAGATTGCTTGGGCTATGTCATAGCAAATGACCTTGGTCTTAGATTTCTGACAGGCGACAGGGAATTTGAAGGAATGGAAAATGTAGAGTTTGTAAAATAGGGTGATGACGTTATGAATCAAATCAAGCTCTCTGCATACATCAGCCTCTCCCTTCCCATCATCTTCATCGTGGGGCTGCTCATCGTTCTCAGCCAGAACCCATGGTTCTCCTTCACTGGGAATGCACTCAGCGACATGGGTTCAATACGGAACCCCGTGAACTACTACTTCAACGGCTTCCTGATGGTCTTCGCGGTCATCGGCTTTATCGCCTCCATCGGAGCCCTAAGAAGCGGCCTGAGCTACCTGATGCCCCTCGCTATGGTTCTCCTCTTCCTTGTGGGGGTCTTTCCGGAGGAGTACGCACCCCACGCCCCGGCGGCGGTCTTATTCTACGTTCTGGCCCTGACTGATATAGCCATCGTCGGAATAAAACTTGGCAGAAACGGCATCTCGGCGGGCTACATCTGGTCCGCCCTGGCCGTCTTTACGTTCGCCCTGATGCTCTACCTCGTTAAGGCAAGGATTTTCAAAGGACTCGCGATTCCGGAGCTGGTTGGAGCTTTTACAATACTGGCGTGGTTCGTCTACATCGGCCTGCTCCAGCTCGAGGGTTTCAAACTTTAAGTTGAGGAAAGCTTCATATATAATTTCCCCGCTTTCATCAACCATGAATGCAGTGTCGCTCTTAAGCTCTGGCATCGATTCGCCGGTGGCGATCTACCTCATGCTCAGGAAAGGGATGGAGGTAACGCCAGTTCACTTCCGGCAGAGCTCCAGGAAGGAATCCAAGGTTTTTGAGCTCTGCGAGGTTCTCGGAAAGTACGGAAAGCTGAATGAGCCGGTTATAGTAGATGCCTACGAGGAGCAGGCGCCGGTTTTCTCGAAGCTGGCAGAGATCGGAAAGGCCACGTGGACGTGCCTCTTCTGCAAGTGGACGATGGTGAGGAAAGCCTGTAAGATAGGGCATGGAATAGGGGCAAAGGCAATAATCACCGGGGACAGCCTCGGCCAAGTGGCTTCCCAGACACTTGACAACCTTGTGATAATAAGCACCGCGAGCGATTTGCCCATTCTGCGGCCGCTCATAGGGATGGACAAGGAGGAGATAGTAGGAATCGCCAGGGAGATAGGGACGTTCGAGATAAGTATCGAGCGGGAGGAACCGTGCCCCTTCGTGCCGAGGTATCCTGTTGTGAGGGGCTCGCTCGGAGAGTTTCTTTGCATTCTGGAAGAACTCCAAAATACTCTCCGTGATAATGTACTGTTTTGTCCTTAACCACATGTTTACGGAAAATTTTTAAATGGGGGATTGGACTTTTACCGGTGGTTAACATGAACGTCTTCAACAACAGCGTTG
>JALSNG010000055.1 GCA_026987155.1 Thermococcus sp.
AGATAAAGCCGGGAGAGCTGGTTGCCATAGTGGGTGCGAGCGGGGCCGGAAAGACAACCCTTCTCAGGCTCATCCTTGGCTCTGCAAACGGCTGGTGGGAGGAGCGCTTTAGGCCAACGGAAGGGAAAATAGAGGTTCCGGACAATGTAAAGGTTTCGGTTCTCATCCCCGGAGAGTTCGAGCCGAGCTTTGGAAGCGAAAGCATTCTTGAGCACGTTTACAGGAAGATTAAAGATATAAACGCCGCAGTGGAGATACTCAACCGAGCCGGTCTGAGCGATGCCGTCCTCTACAGGGCAAAGTACAGTGAGCTGAGCACCGGACAGAAGGAGAGGGCAAAGATAGCATCGCTCCTGGCTGAAAAGCCCAATCTTCTCCTCATAGACGAGTTTTCAGCTCATCTCGATACGCTGACGGCAATGAGAGTAGCCAAGAAGGTAGGGGAGATGGTAAGGGAAGCAGGAATAACGGCTCTGATAATCACCCACAGGCCAGAGGTTCTCAAGGCTTTGGACCCGGACAAGGTTCTCTTCGTTGGCTATGGTAGTGCGAAGCTTAAAAGTCCTGACTTCACAGCTACACATAGAAAATCAAAGAACGCTGAGCCGAGCCAGTGAAGGAGAAAACTCGGAAGAAAGCTTTCCCCTTCTAAATCCATTTTTGCAAAGATTATCCCGGCTACGAAGGCGTACGGAACCTCAATACCGGGCTTACCGATGTGGACGAGGGTGTATGGAATGTCCTGTAGGATAACCGCCAGCCATTCGTTTTTTCTTGCCAACGGGAAGAGGAGAAACCCCCTGTAGAAAGCCTCGTGGGCAAGCATTATTGCTCCCATAACGAGCTCCATGAGGAAGAAATCACCCCACCCCGAGTACGTGAATATGGGGTAGTACTCCCTCATGGATGGGACTTTGGTTCCATAGAGACTCAAGGGGATTGACAGAAGGAATAGGGCAGCAAAAAACCTCAATCCCCTTCCGTTGGGAAGTCTCAACCCGAACTCCTTGAGCTCAAAACCCAGGGCCTTTACAATCAGAGCAGGGAGTAGGAGATAAAAGAGGAGGACGTATACGGTGTGGATTATAAACTCTCCTCCAAGAACCCAAGGAATAAAGCTGATGGGAAAGAGTAGTATTGGGAGTAGATGGAGATTCCTCTTGGGCATGGATAAAATTGAGGCGAGGGAAATAAAACCCTTCACTCCTCACCGACCTTCTCGGTCTCAGGTTCCTTCGGTGTTTCCCCGGCAGTGGTCTCCCCGACTTTCGCCCCTTTCTCGCTGTCCTGGGCTTCTTCTGCGGGAGTTCCCCTGCTCTCTTCAGTTGTTTCTCTCTCGCTCTCCCCTGTCCTCTCAACGTCCTCGGTTTCTTGTTCTTCCTCTTCGGCCTTCTCTTCCACTTCGTCTTTGCCTTTGGCTTCCTCCTCAGGGGGCTTGAGCAGTTCCTCAACGCTCGGCTTGAAGGTGACTTCCTCGTAGCCGATAAACTTTAGGTCGCTCTCAAGGAGGATCTCCCCGAGGACGAGAGTGTTCTTGTCGATCTCGGTGAGAAGCTGGGAGAAGTCGACGGTAACGTCCTTCTCGCCGACCTCTATGATCACTTTCTCTTTATCCGCCTTGGGCATGCGGAGCTCGATTAGGGCTTTTACCTTCTCGATGGGGTCTTCAATCTTTTCGATGATCTCAACATTGTAAACCAGGTGTTTGCCCGCGTAGGGGTGGTTGAAGTCGACCCTCACTCTGCCCCCGCTCACGGTCATGACCCTACCCTTAAGCTTTCTTCCGCTCTCCGTTTCTATCTCCACTGGCATTCCAGGGAACGGGTAGAGGCCCTGCCTCCTGAACTGGCCGAGGGTGAATGTCTTTATGAGCTTGGGGTCGCGCTTGCCGAAGCCCTTCTCGGGGGGAATTTCGAGCTCGTACTTTTCCCCCACCTCTAACCCTTCAAGCTTCTCGTCGAGGCCCTTTAGCACATGACCTGCCCCAACGGCTATCGGAACCGGTCCATAAACTCCATCTTCCCTGTAAATGCCCGCCTGCTTGGCTATCTCCTCGTGAGTGGTGTCAAATATCTCGCCGGTTTCTTTGACTTTTCCGGTGTAGTTCAGCCTTATTACGTCCCCTTTCTGGACTTTAACCATGAGCATTACCCCCTTTGACAGTCCTACCTCCTTTTGGGAAGGTCCTTTTTAAGCTTTTGCCGTTTTGGTGTTTCGCCAAAGTATTGAATGCACTGACGTTATGCGATAAGCTAATAAAAGGCCTTCACAAAGTCTTCCTGGTGGTGGAGATATGGCCATAAGAGTGTACAATACCCTGACAAGGCGGAAAGAAGAGTTTAAACCCCTCAGGGATAACGAGGTTAGGATGTACGTATGTGGTCCCACAGTTTACGATTACACTCACCTCGGTCACGCAAGAACCTACATATCCTTCGATGTCATCCGAAGGTACCTGGAGCATAAAGGCTACACGGTTCTAATGGTCATGAACTTCACGGACATAGATGACAAGATAATCCGGAGAGCCAATGAAACTGGTGAGGATCCAAAGGAGCTCGCCGAGCGCTTTTTGAGATACTTCCTTGAGGACATGAAGGCCCTCAAGGTCAAGCCGGCCGATATTTACCCGCGCGTTACCGAGCACATCGAGGACATCATAGACTTCGTGAAAAAGCTGGAGGAGAAGGGCTACGCCTACGAAGGCTCTGACGGCGTTTACTTTGAGGTTCAGCGGTTCAGGGATTATGGAAAGCTCAGCGGAATAAAGCTTGAAGAGCTC
>JALSNG010000056.1 GCA_026987155.1 Thermococcus sp.
ATAAGCTCATTCATCAAAAAGTCCGCGGCAGAGTAGGGATCGAGTTCCCTTTTGACCACCCTCTCAATCAGTTCGTTATCCCCTCCGGCGGCAAGTCTGCGCTCCACTCTACCAGCTATCCATGAGGCAACTATGGTTTTAACCTCCTCCTTGGCACGTAATTTCCTGCGTTCCCGTAGGCGACCGCTTTTCTTCATATACTCCCGGTGCCTTTTTATGGCATTCCAAAGGGGCCTAACCCCTGAAATAGTAAATGCCGTGGTTTCGACTATCGGCGGCTCCCACCCGAGCTTTTTCCACTTCTCCCGCTCAAACTCCACGGCCATCTTTAACTCCAGGTAGAGCATCTCAACACCTTCTCTGTCGGCCTTGTTTATCACAAAGATATCGGCTATCTCCATGAGCCCTGCCTTTATTGCCTGAACCTCGTCCCCCAAGCCGGGAACCTGCACAAGGACCACTGTGTCGGCAGTTTTGACTATGTCCACTTCCACCTGACCAACGCCGACTGTTTCAATGAATATCACGTCGCAACCGTAGGCATCGAGAACCTTCACCGCGTCGTTGGTGGCCTTGGCAAGACCGCCGAGGGAACCCCGAGTTGCCATGCTCCTGATGAAGACCCCGGGATCCGTTGAGTGCCGCTGCATCCTTAACCTATCGCCGAGAAGCGCGCCTCCCGTGAAGGGCGAGGTCGGATCTATGGCTATGACCCCTACTTTGAGCCCCTCATCCCTCGCGAGTTTTATTAGCTTGTCCAGGAGGGTGGATTTTCCCGAACCCGGCGGCCCGGTAATCCCCACAACGTAGGCCCTCCCCGTAAGGGGGTATATCCTTGAGACTATGTACTTTGCCTTTTCCTCGTCGTTTTCAACGAGGGTAATGAGCCTTGCGGCGGCTTTTTTGTCCCCCCCAAGCATCGCATCTATCAGGGAATCAACTTCCAGCATAGGCATCAACTGGAGATTTTATCCACCGGAATAAAAAGTTAAGCCCTGAACCTCTTGAGGTTTTCAACCGCCCTGTCGATGAACTCGATGGTCCTCTGAAGGGAAGTCCCTGGGCCAAAAACCTCTGCAACACCCATCTTTTTGAGCTCCTCAGCATCATCCGGAGGAATTATCCCGCCGGCAAAAACCACCACGTCCTCGTTAGGTTTAATGCCCCTCTCCTCAAGGAGTTGGAGTATCTTCGGGATGAGAACCATGTGCGCCCCGGAGAGGATGCTTATCCCAAGAACAGCCGCATCTTCCTGTATAACCGTCTCAACTATCTGCTCAGGGGTCTGTCTTATTCCAGTGTATACAACCTCGTAGCCCGCCTCCTTCAGGGCCCTTGCAACCACCTTTGCCCCCCTGTCATGACCGTCGAGTCCAGGCTTTGCGATAACCACTCGAACCTTTGAGCGCTCGACCATGGACACCACCAGTGGATTTTACCCCCCGCTATATTTAAAGGTTTGTCAAAACTCAAGGTTTGACTTTACTTTGGATATTTTGTCCAAAAGCCTTTTTAATTCCCGAGGGGAGCAAGTAGCATGCTTGAGTTCCCCCACGACATGCACACTCACTCGGCTTATTCAGACGGCGTTAGTGGGATAGGGGACAACGTTGCTGCCGCAGAGCTTAAAGGATTGAACCTGCTTGGGATAAGTGATCACAGCCACTACCTGAGGGAAAAGGCTCTCAATCGCTATCTGAGAGAGGTCCGCCGCTGGAGCGAGGAGAGTGAGATAACTGTTCTGGCAGGAATTGAGGCCAATATAACTCACAGCGGTACCGATGTGCCTGACGAGATAGCTGAGAAGCTTGATTACGTCATTGCCAGCGTCCACCTCTGGCTGAGGGATCCGGAGGAATACGTTGAGCTCGTGAAAGTTGCCCTACTCGATGGAAACGTTGACATAATAGGACACTTCGGGGCGAGTTTTCCCCACATCGGCTATCCTAACGAGGAGAGTCTGGTTGAGATCATCGAGCTGGCTGAGGAGAGGGGAAAGGCCTTCGAGATAAGCTCCCGCTACCGCGTTCCCGACGTTTGGTTCGTAAGGGAGTGCATACGACGGGGTGTAAAACTGGTATTTGCGAGCGACGCCCACATGCCCAGGGAGGTTGGAAACGTCTCCTGGAGTGAGAGTGTATTCAAAAAGGCAGGAGGAAAAAAGGAAGACCTTCTCTTCGAGGAATTTCTGTAAATGGCCCCCCGCTTCATTGAAATGCGGCGAAAACCTGCAAGACAAACTTTCAATTCTCTTAGAGTCTTATTGTGGGGGGACGGAACGTCCCCCACACCCCCTCAAACTTCCACTGGGTTTTCTCTTCCAACATGGTTTTATTGCAACGCTCGGGAAACGAAACCTTGTTTATGTCATCGACGGCGATCTTTCAATTCTCTTAGAGTCTTATTGCAACTTCAAGGACCTCGACTCTGTTATCCTCTTCAAGCTCTTTCAATTCTCTTAGAGTCTTATTGCAACACTAATTCCATGGTAGCCCTCCGCTCTATTATGCCGGCTTTCAATTCTCTTAGAGTCTTATTGCAACGAAAACTTCCCCGTCAGACGCTATCCCACAAGAGCACTTTCAATTCTCTTAGAGTCTTATTGCAACCAAAACCCAAGCATCTCACCCCCACCTCCCCCCTGTCTTTCAATTCTCTTAGAGTCTTATTGCAACTCTCGTGAACAGTCTGCTGTTTCACGCGCGTGAGTCCTTTCAATTCTCTTAGAGTCTTATTGCAACGAGCCTTTTGAACTCCTCATAATCTT
>JALSNG010000057.1 GCA_026987155.1 Thermococcus sp.
GTCGAGATCTTCGCGAAATCGGGTAAGAAGTTCAGCGAGCTGATCGATGAACTGCCGAAGTACTACCAATTCAAGACGAAGAGGAAAGTGGAAGGCGACAGGAAGGCGATAGTCGAGAAAGTTGCGGAGCTTGCCAAAGCCGAAGGCTACAACGTTGACACAACGGACGGAACCAAGGTGCTCTTCCCTGACGGCTGGGTTCTGGTCAGGGCAAGCGGAACCGAGCCGATAATCAGGGTCTTCAGCGAGGCGAAAAGCGAGGAGAAAGCTAAGGAGTACCTTGAGCTTGGGTTAGAGTTTCTGGAGAAGGCGATTGGGGCTTAGCTCCTTCTCCACTCTTCCAGAAGTTTTCTTCCATCTTCCACACTCCTTGGAACCGGCAGGCCCAAACTCAGGAAGAGTTTGGCCAGGGGAGGTACGTCAAGGTTGTGCTCCCTCAGAAGCTCAGGGTTTCCGAGTATCTCCTCGGGCGTTCCCACGGTAACTATTCTTCCCCCGTCCATCAGGGCTATTCTGTCGCATAGAGTTAAGTAGTCCGCCTCGTGAGATGCCAGGATTACGGTCTTTCCCTCTCCTTTCAGCTCCATTATGAGCTTCCTCATCAGTCTCTTGCCCCTGAAGTCGAGGTTGGCGAATGGCTCGTCGAAGGCTATAACTTCCGGCTCCATAGCTAAGACTGTTGCTATCGCTATCCTCTTCTTCTCACCGAAGCTCAGCTCCCGGGTTTCCCTCTCGGCGTAGTCCTCCATTCCAACCATCTCCAACGCCCACAGGACGCGCTCCCTCAGCTCCTTCCCCCTCAAGCCCAAATTGTAGGGGCCGAAGGCCACATCCTCGAACACAGTCGGAGAAAAGAGCTGGTCGTTGGGATCCTGAAAAACTATCCCGACCTTTCTCCGTACTTCCTTCGGCTGTTTTACCGGATCAAGGCCGCCCACGATGACTCTGCCCTTCTCCGGCCTGAGGATGCCGTTGAGGTGCAGCATTAGGGTGCTCTTTCCGGCTCCATTCGGCCCGAGGAAGCCGAACAGTTCCCCCCTCTCAATCGCGAGGGTTACTCCCCTGAGCACTTCCCGGCCGGAGTAAGAGAAGTGAATATCCTTCAGTTCTATCATACCAGCAGGCCCCCTAACGCGAGCAGGGCCAGCATCGTGATCTTCGCATTGGGTCTGGGCTCTTCAAGACTGGGAAACTCTCCAAAACCCCTGGCGAGCATGGCCCAGTATATCCTTCCGTTTCTGAGGTACGCCCGTACAAACATCTCCCCTATGAGGGAGCCGAGCTTTCTGTAGTACTCCCTCCTTCCCACACCAAACGCCCTTGAGTCTAAGGCACGCTTCATTCTCGTTGCCTCGTCAGTAAATAGGTCAAGGTAGCGATAGGTGAAGGCCAGGGTTAATGTTAGTATCCTGGGAAACCTCAGGGCTTCCATCTCCGCGAGAATCCTGGAGAAGCCCACCGAGCTTGTCACGACGACGGCCGTTCCCGATGATAAAAACGCCTTTCCGAGGAGCATGAAGAAAGAGTGGAATCCCTCGTGGGTTATTGGGCCAAAGGGTGTCTCCAGAAGCGGTTTTCCGGGATTAAATAGTGCCATGATAAAAAGAAGCCCCTCAAAGCCGAGGAGGAAGCCAAGCTTTTTGAAAACGCTCCTCTTTGGTTTCATTATAAGCACAACGACCAGAAAAAGGAGCCCAAAGTAGGTTAACTCCGTTGGGCTCTTTCTCGTTACGACGCCGATTGCATAAAGGAAAATGAAGGGCAGGTACACCTCAAGCACCCCTGGCGAGCTTTGCCAGGGCATAGCAAACCGCAAAGGTCAGTCCAATGCCGAGAAGCCCCATGACCACGCTCTGGCCCCAGGTTTCCCCATAGTCGAGGGGAGCATTGTAGGTTGGTTTCTCCTCAAGGCCGACCTTTTCCATGGTTGCTTCCAGTCCATCAGGGTTGCTTGAGGCCAGCGGCAGCACCACCGCCAGCACCACGGCTATGATTATCAGACCCTTGAAAATCATCCTCATGCGGGCACCCCCTCAATCGATGGAAGCTTCGCCCTTACGGCGTGGACTATCATGACGGTGAGTATCGCCTCGCCAATTCCGATTATCGAGTGATAGGCAATCATCAGGGTGAGGACTTTGAAGAACGGAATGCTGTGGCTGAGACCTATCTCAAGCGAGGCGAGGGTCGCCCCCAAGACAACGGAGAGCCATGCGGCAAAGCTCATTGCAAAGGTCTCGCTGATGCCCTTGAGCTTCGTGTAAATCCCGTAGCCTATGAACGCTCCAATAAGCCCCATGTTGAGGATGTTTGCCCCGATTGCCGTTATTCCTCCATCCCCGAAGAGGAGCGTTTGTATGAGCAGAACTGCCGTCATGACTATCACAGCTGCGTAGGGTCCGAGGGTTATGGCAACCAGCGTTGCCCCCAACAGGTGTCCGCTGACGCCCCCTATTATCGGGAAGTTGACCATCTGCGCCGCGAAGATTCCGGCCGCGAAGAGGCCCAGGAGCGGTATCTTCTCCTCTGGAAGGTTCCTGAGCTTCCTCACCGCGTAGGCTATCCCGGCTATCGTTATTGCGTAGGTTATGACTATAACGGGGATACTCAACAGCCCATCCGGGATATGCAACCTAAACACCTCCGGTGGTTTTGTTGTGCTATCAATTGAATAAAGAGTAACACGAGATAAAAGCGTTTTTTAAACCGCGTATTACCAACCAAAGGTTTGCAACGGCGGTTTTCGGTTGAAAATCTTGGGAAAGAAGAAAGAGGGATTAGAGATAGCCCCTATCCTCTTCTTCGTGGCTTGGTGGGAGTTGCTGCTCCAGCATGGCCCTCTGCATCTCTTGAACTTTCTGGAGTATCTCCTCTGTTTCTTTGGCGCGTTCCTCCAAAGCCGTCATGTCAAGTTCCACACCCAAAATCCTGGTCACCGCGAGGAGCACAGACTTTGCCGCTTTAGCATCGACTATATAACCTAAGCTCTCTCCGAGAAGGCTTATTCCGTACATCGAGCGGAGTTTACCCATTCCAAGGAGAAGGCCGGCAGCACCTACTATGGCTCCTCCTTCATCCTCACGCCAGATGATTTCAACCGAACAGTCCTTGAGTTTATCCCTGTAGTACTCCACGAGCTCCTCATGGGTCACCGCCGCCAAAACCCTCGGCTCTCCATGGAGTTCGGGCACCTGGTAGCCGCCCATGGTTATTACTTCCCTGACACCCAGCTCCCGGGCAAAGTCAAGCATCTTCCCCACCACCTCATAGTGTCCAGGGCTGTCAGTTGGGGGAACCTGCTGATCGCCGGTAATGATTATGACGTCCCTGCCGTTTTCGTCGGGGTTCTTCCAGTAATAGAACTCGTTCTTCATAAGCTCAACCACGGAGTTCTTCTTGATGAGAACCTGGTGCATGAAGTGGGGAGAATAGAGTTCCGCGAACTTGATCGCGTTGAGCTCTTGGATTAAGTGATCCGCAGCCAATTTCCCGACAAGGCCTATCCCTGGGAGTCCCTCTATAAAAACTGGATCCCTTAGGTGGGGCCTTTCAAGAACGTGAATGACACTTTCCCTCATTTTAATCCCTCCCGGTGATGCCCAGCTGCTCGCGCTTCAGCCTTCTCCTGTACTCACCGTACGGATCCTCCGGTGAGAAGCGCGGCGGGTGGGCTACCTTTGTTTTAACCCCACAGACCGGACAGGTTTCCTTGAGAGTGTAGCGCCCACAGTTTGAACACTTTCTTATGCGGAATCTCATGAGCCTCTCCTCTTCACCTTTTTTATGCGCTTCTCCTTCCTTATCAGTGTAGCCTCGCCACCGGCATCCTTTATAACCCTCAGTATCTCCTCGGCTATGTTCTCAAGGACCTCCTCGGCCTTGTAGTAGTCCGGGGCGGTTATATCAATCCTGTACCTCGGTGCTCCCTGATAGGAGAACTTGACGTCTATCTCCTTTTCCTGGTTAGCCCTGTCCCGTGCCCTTATGAGGGCTTCCCTGATTATCTCGATGCCGTCGGGCTTCGGAACTGTTATCTCAAACTCCGCGTCGATCGTGACGGTCGGAATCTCGACGTAGGCCTCTATGACCGGCTTTAAAGCCTCAATCCACTCGTCACTTATGAGGCCCTTGAGAACGTCCATCCCGTTCTGGGCGGCGTCTTCAAAGGCGGCGTAAACTTCCCCATACTCCTCCTCAAGGGGAACCCAGACCTCTTTCCATGCAGTCTCGAAGTCCTTTCCTATCTTTTCCGCCGCCATCTTGAGAAGGTTCTCAGCTTTTTGAGCCCTCTTGTACTCCTGGAGCTTGGCCTTCCTCTGCTGCTGATTCACCCTCTTAAGGCTCAGGTCGATATGTCCCTTGCTCGGATCGACGCGTATTACCTTCACCACTACCTTCTGCCCTTCCTTCACGTAGTCCCTAACGTTCTTGACCCACGTTGATGCGACCTCGCTTATGTGCATAAAACCTTCTTTTCCAGGGTACTCGTCAAGTTTGAGAAACGCACCGTAAGGGTGAACATTTTTGACAGTAGCAACTACAAATTCTCCCTCTTCGGGATATTCCTTGGCTTTCCTCGGCATTACAACCACCTCTAATTTTCTCTGCCAGGATAGGTTATGAAAAGAGGTATTTAAAGTTTAGTGGAAATGAAAGGGGCGGAAGAAAGGAAAGGTCACTCAAGAACCTCGAGTACCTTGGCCTTAATAATGCCCTTCCCACCGGTCGGCTCGACGAGAGTCGCACCGCAGACGAGACAGCGGACTTTCGTAGAGGGATTGCTGAAGACTATCTGCTCGTTGCCGCAGTCTATGCACTTAACGCGGAGGAACCTGCTCCTCGGCATCGGGATGAGGTTCTTCGGGAGCGCCATGCTTCACACCTCCACCAGCTCGAACTTCTTAACGCGGAAGCCCTGTCCCCTGGTGTGGGCCTTGCCGCAGACGGTGCACCTAAAGCGGAGGTCGAGCTTCTTGACCGGCTTCTCCCTTCCAGCTGGATTAGGCCTCGGGAAACCGCGGTAACCCTTCATGATTCTCCTAAAGCGCCTCTGGCCCTGGCTGAGCTCGCTCCTCGGTCTCTTCTTGACCTTCTCGACCTTGTGGATCGTGTGCTTCTTACAGTAGGGGCAGTAAGTCCTTATCTGCTTCGGATACTTCATTCTCTCACCTCCACTCAGAGGCCCGGTGGGTTCCTACTGCCGTTCGGACACCCCCGAGCCGTGAGGCATGACAGTGCCTTCGCCTTCGGTAGGGAGGAGGCTTTAAAAAAGTTTCCGGGTCGAAAAATTTAAATACAAAAAGTAAATAAAAGGGAAAGGGGTGGGAAGGATGCGAATGATAGACAGCGTGAGAGAACTGGGGAGGATTGAGAAAAACGCTGAAAAGGAGTACAAACGCCTCATGAGAAAGCTCAGGGGACGGGAATATTCAGACCTAAGAGTTCTGCTCCTTCGAATGGCATTGGATACAGTCCTTCACAAACACCTGATGGAAGCCGTGGAGAAAGCATACGAGGAAGCCATTGATCTAATAGAAGACTTTGGATACGGGGAACTTCCAGAAACACCCGAGGATGCACCTTCCAAGCAAGTTTCGCAGGATGTGGTACTTATCCCTGGGATGCCCGCCATAGTCATGCCATCCTACGGCCCCTTAGGTTCGAGAATCCCTCCAGAAGACGCCCTGCGAGAGCTCCTTCAAAGGCTTCCAGAGAACGTGGTGGTGCCCGAAGACGGACTGAATGAAGTTGAAGAACATCTCCAAGAGTTCCTTGAAATGAACGAAAAAATGCAGAAGCACTATGAGAACGTCGAGAAAAAAGCCGTACACCCCATATTAAAGGCGATAGCAAGGGAAAGCATCAGGAACGAGGAACAGCACAAAGCAGTGCTTTCGAGGCTCCTTGAAAAATATGGTGAATGATTACACCGCAGGAGCATAATAGCACCGTTTCGGAGAGGTAACCTTTCCTTCCTTTTTCAAAACTTTTATCGCCTTGTCCACAGTTTTTTTGTCGAGACCGGCCATATCTGCTATTTCTTTGCTCTTAAGGGGTCTCCCAGCCTCTTTCAAGACCTTGAAAACGAGTTCAACTTCGCTCATATCCATCACCCTTTTGGTTTGTCAACAAAACTTAAATGTTTAAATTTAAAAGGTTATTGGTTAGAACTGCAGTATAAAGGGAACCACAAAAGGCACTACCGCAGTCAGCACGAAGCCGTGGACGAAGGCTATAAGCGCGACATCACTGCCTCCGAACTTCGTCATTATGGGCAGCGTCGTGTCCATGGTAGTGGCACCACCCATTGAAACGGCCAGCTCCCTTCGGATCCTTTTGATGGCAACGGGGTACACCAGAACGGTGAATATCTCCCTGGTTAGGTTGGCAAGGAAGCCTAACGTACCGTATACTGCCGAGTACTGGGCTATCAAAGGCCCGGTGAGGCTGTACCAGCCGCAACCGGCGGCAACTGCAAGCCCCCACCTGAGTTCTATCCCCAAAATCAGGGAAGCAAGCAGACCGCCCAGGATCGAGCCCAATAGGGTGCCAAATGGCAGTTTTACTGCAAGCCCGCCAAGTTTCCTGATTTCCTTCAACCTGAAGTTCTGTCCAAGCTCTATCCCGATTATAAATATCAGCAGGTAAAGCATGACCTCGTAGAGATTTCCGAATTGGGGGGAATAAAAGTGCCCAAGAGCAATTCCCGCCAAGAGTGAACTCAGGACGTAGACTAAAAACCTCATCGCCTTCCCCCCATGAGGAGAGCAATGCCAACGCTTCCGGCTATGGTCAGAGCGGCAAAGACTATGGACGATACTAAGAGCCAGAATGCGTTTATTCTCACCTTCCCTGCTTCCACCCCCATAAAGAATATCAGGAAAAGAAGCGCGGCGCTCATTGGGAGGTCCACCTTTACCCTGCGCCCCTTTTTGCGAAGAAGGTATCCAATTAGAAGGCCCGCGAGGAGTGGGATGAATATATTCATGCAAAGACCTCCCTCTTAAGGTTAATAAACGTATCGATGGGCTCGGTGGGTGTTCACGTCATCATCCGTGAGCCTTCAGCATGCTTGCTAATCCTCATCGCCCATTCGACTTAAGCAACTTCGTTTTAAACCTTCTCCCTGTCCATAATTATTCATCCAAAAACTTCAGCTCATCAATACATAAAACTGAGCAAAAGTTTTTACGGGGGGCGAATTATTCAATACCGGTGATGTTGATGATTCGCGCATCCGAAAGGGCCATGGGGATTGAGTACGCAATCAGAGACGTTGTTCTCCCCGCCAGGGAGCTTGAGAAGAAGGGAATAAAGGTCATCCGCCTCAACATAGGCGATCCGGGAAAGTACGACTTCCAACCGCCGAAGCACATGAGGGAAGCCTACTGTAAGGCCATTCAGGACGGCCACAACTACTACGGTCCCAGCGAGGGGCTTCCTGAGCTCAGGGAGGCTATAGTTGCGAGGGAGAAGAGGAAAAACGGTGTTGAGATAACTCCTGAGGACGTTCGCGTTACAGCAGCCGTTACAGAGGCGCTGCAGTTCATATTCGGGGCCCTCCTCAACCCGGGGGACAACATCCTCGTCCCGAGTCCAAGCTACCCGCCTTACACGGGCCTCGTCAAGTTCTACGGTGGAATCCCCAACGAGTACCTGACCCTTGAGGAGAACGGCTGGCAACCCGACATAGACGACATGAGAAAGAAAATCAGCGAGAAAACCAAGGCAATAGCGGTCATTAACCCGAACAACCCAACGGGAGCGCTCTACGAGAAGAAGACGATTAGGGAGATACTCGACCTTGCCGGGGAGTATGAGCTGCCCGTGATAAGCGATGAGATATACGACCTCATGACCTACGAAGGAAAACACGTCTCTCCTGGCTCCCTCACTAAGGACGTTCCGGTTATCGTTATGAATGGTCTCTCCAAGGTCTACTTCGCCACGGGATGGCGCTTAGGATACTTCTACTACGTCGATCCCGAGAACAAGCTTGAAGAGGTCAGGGAGGCAATAGACAAGATGGCGAGGATAAGGATATGCCCCAACACCCCCGCCCAGTTCGCGGCTATAGTAGGCTTAACGGGCCCGATGGATTACCTTGAGGAGTACATGGCCAAGCTCAAGGAGAGAAGGGACTACATCTACAAGCGCCTTAGCGAGATTCCGGGTATAAGCACTACCAAGCCCCAGGGGGCGTTCTACATCTTCCCGAGAATAGAGGAGCGCTCAAAGTGGAAGAACGACAAGGACTTCGTCTTGGATGCTCTCAATGAGGCCCACGTGCTCTTCGTCCACGGCTCCGGCTTCGGCTACGCCGGCGAGTGGCACTTCAGGATAGTTTTCCTGCCGCCGGTTGAAATACTCGAAGAGGCCATGGACAGCTTTGAAGCCTTTATGAGAAAGAGGCTTGGGGCTTGAAGCCTCTCTTCCCTTTTATTGTCATCCCCCAGAAACTACGGGAATAACCTCCACGTAGTCACCATCTTTCACGTTTTCGTCCTCTAAGACAACCCTTCCGTTGAGCTTTGCTATTGCGCTTTCTGTGTTGAAGCCGGCCTCGCGGAGAACATCTGCGACCCTCATACCTTTCTGCCACTCGATTTCTTTCTCTATTCCCCTTCCAAGAACCTTTATCCTGATCATCCCTCGCCACCGATTGGAAGTTCAACTGGGGATTTATAAGTTAAGCGGCCTCGGGAGTGGCGACCCTACGCACCAATCAGTGCCGGGCCAACCGCCCAGCCTGGAGGGAGCGTAAGTGAATGGGCCGCACGGGGTTTTATGCGTCCAAAAAACTTAAAAACCCTCTCCGGCTCATATAACCTGGGCAGTGAAATGCCGCGGTAGCCTAGCCTGGTAGGGCGCCGGCCTGCTAAGCCGGTGGCCGTTGGCCACAGGGGTTCAAATCCCCTCCGCGGCGCCATGCTTTCTCCGGGTTCCAATGCCGGGATAGCCTAGAGGTGAGGCGGTGGACTGCAGATCCGCTTTACGGGGGTTCAAATCCCCCTCCCGGCTCCACAGCAAACTTTGAATGTCAGAGGTTTGATAAGAGTGCCCCTCCTCTCCAGCTAAAAATTTACCTGTTCTAACTCAGCAATAGCATATCGGACGCCGTTTTAAGAGTGGTACATCCACTAAAAAGCAAAAGTTGATAAAAACCCCCTAAAAACTGAAAATCAAAACCACCCAAACATGCCGCCGGTGCTCCCTGGAAAGCGGACTGTAGAGGAGTGCAGGCAGGTTAACCTCCGACAACCTTTGCTTGGCAAAGCTTCTACCAGAGTTTTGGATACCAGTCCCTCGGCATGAAGACCTTGTCAACGTCAACCGCTATTCCCTTGCTCTTCTGGAGCATCTCCCCGCTCGTCATCGTGGCCTTACCGAGGGCAACGAGTTCATCCTTGAGGGTCATCACAGCAACTAAATCGCCCCTCTTGATGCCCTTGTTGAGCTTCACTATTCCCGGAACGGCCAGGTCGGCGCCGTAGGTTACCGCCGCAACGGCAGAATCTCTAATCCAGACCTTCGGCAGGTGTTCAACGGCCTTCTCCATGGGTTGAATAGCCTTCCTGAAGTACTCCTCAATACCATCCTCCTTCCAGAAGTGGTAGTAGTCGATGAGGTCGTGGAGAGTCACCAAAGTTTCATCCTCTTTGAAGGGGCCGCTCCTCGTTCTCCTCAGCTCGGCCATGTGGGCACCGACACCCAAAGCCAGACCAATGTGGTGGATGAGCGACCTTATGTAGGTTCCCGCTTCAACACCAACGCGGAAGAGCACGTCCTTGCCGTCTACCTCAAGAATCTCGATGTAGTAGACCTTCCTCGTCCTTAAGCGTCTCTTGACCGCACTCCTGAGCGGAGGCCTCTGGATTATCTCTCCTTCAAATTCCTTCATAACTGCTCTAATCTTGTCCTCCGGAACTTCCCCATGGAGGTGCATCAACGCGACGTACTCCTTTCCCGCAGGCAGGAGGGCCTGGACTACTCTTGTTGCCCTCTCGAGGGCAACCGGCAAAACACCGCTGACCTTGGGGTCGAGGGTTCCGCCGTGGCCGGCCTTGTTCAGGTCGAAGAGCCTTTTGATCCAGGCAACGACCTCGTGGCTCGTCGGCCCGGGCGGCTTGTCGAGGTTGATTATGCCAAACTGCATGTGCATCTCCATTGGCCTCTTCTCGGGTGGAAAGCCCCACTTTGGGTTAGTTTCAGCTTTCTCGTCCTTAACCAGAACCTCTTGCTTTACGTCAGCCGGAAGGATTCTCCTCACTTCGTCCCTCGCCATGAGCATCACCTATGGATCATTCAAAGCTTCCATAAATTCATCTTTTTCGATTCCAGCCAGTTTTAGAACACCCATAAGTGTTCCCGCTTTTAACTCTTTATGAAGGGGAACAACGGTTCCTATCCTCCAGCCGTCTTTATATTTAACCAGAACCACATGGCTTCCTCTCTGTCTGGATACCTCAAAACCGAACTTTTTGACGAGGACTTTAATAAATTGCTCACCCGAGAGCCTTGGCAATCCGGACATTGAAATCGCCCACAAACTTGATTTTTTCCAGTTCCTTCCTCAGCTCCGGAAATTCCTCAAGGTAAAGCTCAACGGCCTCCTTTAGATTTTCAATAGCCTCCTCCAGGGTCTCTCCTTGCGTTGTAACCCCCGTAAAAACCTCTCTTATTATGTATGTGCCCTCTTCTTCCCATATGACCGCATGAAGCTCCATTCAGCTCACCTCCGAATAATACAAAGGTACACCATCTTATAAAACCACCTAATACCTGAATCTGTAGGTAAAGACCGGCCAGTTGGGGAGATATTTGACGAGTTTCAGGTAGCCCGGCACAAAAACTTCCCTCTTGCCTTTTTTGAGGCCCTTGAACACTGCCCGTGCAACATCATCCGGCCCTATCGAGCCCTTCGGAACCTTCCCGTTCCAGAATCCGGTCTTGACCTGCTTGGGATAAACCCTCATAACATGGATTCCCCTATCCAGGAGCTCCTTTTCGAGGTTCACTGCCAGGTAGTGGAGTGCAGCCTTGGATGCGCAGTAGGAGGGAATCTCAGGCACGTTAATGAAGGCAAC
>JALSNG010000058.1 GCA_026987155.1 Thermococcus sp.
CTTCATACCCCTCCCCATAGCGAGCGGGCAATATCTCAACAAGTACGCCGAGAGCTACTCCAGGGCGAGTGGCTCGGTTCCCGGCGACTGGGTCAAAACCCTGGATTGGCTCAGAGAAACAAGTAATCCACTTGACAGCGCGACCAGCTGGTGGGACTACGGTTACTGGATTGAGTCCAGCCTTCTCGGTCACAGGAGAAGCGCCACCGATGGTGGTCACGCCTACGACAGGCGATACATAGTTGCGGACTTCTTCTCCCATTATGGTAAAGATGCCGAGCAGGACTTCGAGGCTTGGGAGCTGAACTACCTCATAGTCTGGCAGAATGACATAGGAAAGTTCAACGCGATAAGCTACCTTGGTGGGGCCATAACCTACGGCGAATACAAGAGCGTCCCCACGTTCCAGACGGTTCCAAAAACATCGATCAAGTTCATTAACGAGAGCGGTAAGACCGTGGTCTATGTGGTAAGCGGCAGACAGGCATTCCAGCCGGAGATGACGGTGGATCTCACCAGCGGCAGGGTAATTCAGGGAAGGGGCGACATACCCTACGTCCTCTACGTCTTCGGAAACTACGGCCTGTTAGCCTACAAGAAGGTGGCCTTCAGCAACTTCGTCAGGCTTGCCTTCCACATTCCCTTCTCCATAGAGCCCTGGGACGCCCAGAAACTCTTCGCCAACTTTAAACTCGTTCACATCAACGGTGGGGTTTCCACCTATGAGTTTAGACCATTCGCCATTTACAGAATGGACCAGTACCAGAACGGAAGCTGGGTTCCTTTCTACAGCACCATGAGCAAGGGTAAGCTTCCAAGGGGAGAACAGAAGCTAAGACTCTGGATTTCTGCGTTTGGAAGGGACGTTAAGAACGCTAAGCTTCTCTTTGAGGCCTACAACGGAACAAAACTCATTGAAAGAAAGGTCATTGCCGAGGACCTCAACATCAACCACCTCAACGAAACACCGGTGGTGGTGAGCCTTTACATTCCAAACGCCACTGACTACAGGTTTGTGCTCATCCAAAAGGGGCCGGTGGGCGTACTCGACGGCCCCGTCTACGTAAACGGTAGAGACGTAGACCCAAGCTACGTCCTGAGAGAAGGAGAAAGCGGAAAAATAAAGCTGACCGCCGCCTTTAGAAGGGACTACAGCAACGTCGAACTTGCCCTCAGGGCGAGTTTGGTCTATTACGTAACACCCAACGGGAACGACATCTACAACAAGAACTTCTACCTCGAACCACACCAGGATATAGTGGCCTACATTCCACTGAAGGATTTAAGCGTCAAAGCCGGAAAGAACGAGATAAACGCCGAAGCAAGCCTTCCCAAGGACGTTTTCGACAAATTCATAGATACCCTCTATCAGAAGTACGGGAAGGACAAAGTTGTTATATACCGGAAGAGAGTCGAGCCGGTGTTCATAACAGAGAAGAGCTACACTGTGTGGGAGGGGAGTTAGCTTTTCTCCCCCCTAACGGCCACGAAGGCCGCTAATCCCCTACATTTTTTGAAGCATTTCCTGTCGACCTTCTTCGCTACTCCCAAAAACGGCCAGAAAGACGGGAAAAAGATAACCCCAGCACTTTCAACGTTTTTAAACCCCGACCCCCTCAGGAGGGATTCAAGTTCTCCTGGCGTGTAGAAGCGCGCGTATCTGTAAGCTGTCTCAACAAAAAGGCTCTTAAGGCGTTTAACAGCAAACCAGGCGCTTCTGTCGTTCATAGTTCCAATAACAACCTCCCCGCCGGGTTTTAAGACACGGTAAATTTCGGAGACGACTTTTTCCGGTTCGTGAATGAACTCGAACATTGTGACGCTCAAGACGAGATCGAAACTGGTATCCGGAAAAGGCAGCCTGCGGGCATCTCCCCTGACGCAGGTGAGGCCCTTCGAGCGCGCTACTTTCAACATCCCTTCACTGGCATCAAGCCCTATGACATCGAAACCCCGCCTCCTCAGCTCAAGTGTGTAGTTACCGGTACCACAGCCAAGGTCAAGGGCTTTCCCAGATTCTGTTTTCAGCATAGAAAACACGAGCCACTTCTCAATTTCATCAACGTATCGACCCATTTTCGTCCTGTACCAGTCGTCGTATCCCTCTGCTATTCGGTCGAAGTAGTCCATCAAAACTTCACCTTTCCCTCTATGGTCAGCGCCTTGTCGGTTCTATCATCTATCCTGAGACTTATCACAACTCGCTTAGCCCCCGCCTTGAGAATTGCCTCATGGCATTCCTTCACGAGCTCAAGTATTTCATCGATGCTTCCTTCAACCACTGTCCCCATTGGGCATAGCCGATACCTGAGGCCACTCTCCTCGATGACCTTGATGACTGGCTTGAGGTAGGCTCCAACGCTGGGGCTTTCCGTCCCCAATGGAAAGAGGCAGAGCTCCGCGACGGCCATCAGCCACCACCCGCCGGTGGGAATATATGGACCTCATCATCCTCTCTGAGCTCCGTCTCAAGACCCTTCAGGTGAAGGACGTTGTGACCGTTGACCAGAATCATTCCGTCGATAGGCTTGTTCTCACCCACCCTCTCCGTTTCAAGGAGCTGTTTTCTAATCTCCGGGCTGTAATTTCGGGCAAGGTATTCGATAAGCTCACCCACTGTTCGGATTCCGCTGACCTCAATCTCCTTCTTTCCAACGAGTTCTCGAAAGGTGGCATAGAGCTTCACCTTCATTAGGCCCACCGAAAAGGGTTGGAAGGAAAGCCTTAAATCGTTTCCGTTCTATATCAACCTACCATGGTCAAACTCACAGTGGAGCCACCTGAGTACTACCCCGTGGTGGACAAGTTCTTCGCCGATGGGCTCGTTGAAGCCCTTGAAGCCCTCGGGATAGAAGTAACCGATATAAAAGCGGGTGTAAAGCAAGTCAATGACAGGTTGAGAATAGGGTTCATAATTGAATTGACACGGCCTGAGACGTTTTCGTTGGAAGAGATAGAGACCATCGTCTCTACAATACTCGATAAACTCGCCGGAGACGCCACGTCAAAGGTTGGAAGCTTTTACGGTGCGGCTTTTGAGGTTGCAGGCTTTAGGGTTGTTGAGTCCAAGAGAGGTAGGCGGGAAAGAAAATCGCGGGTTGTGATAAACGCTCCGGATGACGCAAAACCGAGCCTGGAGAGGCTGGGAAAGGGGCTGGCCATATATTTGAAGGACAGGGGGATAGATTTTTCCGCCCTCGTTATCAACGTGCCCAAGGACGGGAGACCTAAAGGGGTTATAACCCTTCTCCTAAGGAAGGCCGCACATCCGCTGGAAAAGGAAAGAATAGGGGAAAACATTGCGGAGAAAGCCCGTTCGTATTTGAGGACTTTGAACATGGAGTACCTGTCCATAGACGTCAGAATCCTTGACCCCGATGACAAGAAGGTCTCTACAATGTTAAAAGAGCACGAAAAGACAGAAAAAATCGCCGACAAAATAAGAGAAGATGATGGGGTCAGGGAAGTCCTTGGTGCCTTTGGTAAGAGGTTTCCCGAGCTTTAATGTAGTCAAGGAGGGGTCTTATCCGTTCCCAAACTTCTTTTATCGAGCCGTGGCCGTCGATTCTCACGTATAACCCTTGCCTTTTATAGAAGTTTATTATCGGCCTCATGTTGCTGACATAGATGTCATAACGACGCTCTACCACCTCTTCCCTGTCATCATCCCTCTGCACGAGTTTCGAGCCGCAAACATCACACCTCCCGGGGATCTTGGGAGGATTGTACTTCACGTGATAGACCGCCCCGCACTTGGGGCATATCCTTCTTCCCGCAATTCTCTCCACGCTCTCGTCTTTTGATATGAATATCTCCATCGCAAGGTCAAGGTTGATACCATGATCATAGAGGTAGTTTTCGAGCGCGAGAACCTGCTCGGCCGTTCTTGGATAGCCGTCGATTATAAAGTTTGATCTCTGCCTTCTCAGCCTGGAGATTATTAGGGTGTTGACGATGGTGTCGGGTATTAGGTCCCCCCTGGAGATATACCTATCAAGTTCCCTTCCGAAGGATGTGCCCCTCGCTATCTCAGAGCGAATTATATCCCCGGAGGATATGTAGCTCAACCCATACCTCTCCACTATGTTCCTTGAGTGAGTGGACTTCCCGCTTCCGGGAGGGCCAAATATGAGGATATTCATGCTCCCACCCTCACACGTTGAATATGCGTATCGTGTTCGTTCCGGCGGTCTTTCCGATGGGAGTGCCCTTTGTCAGTAGAACGGTATCCCCCTCTTTCACTACACCTATGCCCGTTATCAACCCAAGTATCTCCTCCTCAGTGGTTGATTCAACGGTGAAAGGATAGACCCCGTAGGAAAAAACGAGTGTCCTCGCCACCCACTCGTCAGTTGCAAAGGCGAGTATCCACTGTCTTGGTTTAAACCTTGATATCAGGCGCGCCGTTTCGCCGCTCCTCGTGGGGGTCAGGATGTACTTGATGTCAATTGTATTGAGGGCCTCTATGATGCTCCTGGTTATTGCGTCTTTTATCCTGCTCCCCTTGGGCAGGCCCCGTCGGAGTTCTGCCATCTTCCATTCGACAGTTCTCTCCGACCAGAGTGAGTCGCGATAGGATTCCGTCGTTCTCGCTATCCTCGCCATCATCCTGACGGCATCCACTGGATACTTTCCAACTGCGGTTTCTTCAGAGAGCATGACCGCGTCTGTTCCATCAAGGATTGCGTTGGCAACATCCGTCACTTCGGCCCTCGTTGGAAGTTTCTCAACAGTCATGCTCTCCAGCATCTGCGTTGCCGTTATAACGGGTTTTCCGGCAAGATTGGCTTTTCTTATGAGCTTTTTCTGAAGGACGGGGAGCTTTTCTATGGGCATCTCAACTCCAAGATCCCCTCTTGCCACCATAATGCCATCTGCAGCGTTGAGGATTTCATCAAAGTTCCTAACTGCATCGGGGCGCTCAATCTTTGCTATAACAAAAAGCCTTCCACCAGCGGCATCAACGAGCTTTCTTACCTCCAGAATATCGTAGGCCGAGCCCACGAAGCTTACTCCAACGGCATCGATCCCCTGTTCCACCGCGAACTTGATTATTTGCCTATCCCTCTCGGTTATGGCCTCAACGGGCATCCTCATGTTGGGAACGTTTATGCCTTTGTGGGGGTAAAGCGTCCCCCCAACGAGAACCTTACAGACAACCTCCCGCTCCCCCACCTCTTCAACACGAAGGGCTATGAAACCATCACTTAGGTATATGACGTCGCCCTTGGAAACAAGCCGCGGAAAGTCTTTGAACTGGACGGGGATCACCCCATCGTAGCCTTCAACATCTTCAGTCGTTAGAATCACGGTTTGCCATCGTCTCAGGCTTATGTGGCCCTTCTGAAGTTCCCCAACTCGGATTTTGACACCCGGAAGATCACCGAGGATGGCAACTGGAACGTTGAGTCTCCCCGAGACCTCGCGGATTAGACGTATCGTCTCCGCATGTTCCTCAAAGGTGCCGTGGGCAAAGTTTATCCTCGCAATGTTCATCCCCGCGCGAATCATCGAGACGAGGGTTTTTTTGTCCTTGGAGGCAGGGCCAATGGTTGCGACGATCTTAGTCTTGTGTGTGGGAAGCCTCATCTTCTCACCCCCCAAGTTTCGGTGGTCAAACTACATAACCTTAACCCAAGTCAACGAAAACCTTAATAAATTAGGAGGACCTAATATCCACGGTGGTACCATGGAGTTTCTGAACATCAAAGTTCTGGATGAAAACGGCAGTGAAGTGACCTTAAAGGACGTTGTTAAGGGAAAGTGGACTGTTCTCTACGTGTATCCAAAAGACAACACCCCAGGTTGCACCACGGAAGCAAAGGAATTCACAGAACTCCTGCCAGAATTTGAAAACCTCGGCTTTCAGGTTGTGGGGGTTTCAAAGGACTCCGTCAAGAGCCACCAACGTTTCAAGGAAAAGCATGGGCTGAAAATAAAACTTCTCAGCGACCCGGAGGCAGAGCTTATAAAAGCCCTGGGGGCATGGGGAAAGAAGAAGCGCTACGGGAAGGAGTACGAGGGAGTTATAAGGAGCACGTTCATACTTAATCCCCGGGGGGAAATCGTCTGGAAGAAGCTAAACGTCAGGGCAAAGGGACATGCCGCAAAAGTGCTTGAAGAGGCAAAGAAGATTGTCGAGGCTTCATGATTCACGGCAATTCAAACTCCAAAAGACTCAACTTTCTTTTTATTTCAAGGAAGCACGAGTCGCAGTATCCTAGGAACCTGGAGTCCCACTCATCCATGTTGGCGGGAGGGTTCATCACGCAGTTGTTCTGACAGTGGGAAAGGCCGTAGCTGTGTCCTATCTCATGCAAAACCCCTTTTAGGAGCCGATTTTTGAACATCTCCCTCCTTTCAGCCCCATTCTCAAAGGGCTTCACAGACAGGACCATCATTCTTAGGCCAACACGCTCCTCCTGTATTCCAAAGAACTGCTCATAGAAGTCAAAATAGGGGTTTCTTGAGACGAGGGGAAAAGAGACAAGGGCAAATATTTTGTCCATCTTTATACTGCCCTTACTCTCGATCTCATGGAGGAGTTTTGAGTGCAGGGCATCGAGAATCGCCTCAAGAGGGTATAATTTTACCGTTCCTGCCTCCGTTTGAAGGTTGATGAGGTACCCCGGGGGAATGCTCAACTTCCCAACAAAAAGCATCCTGATGGGAAGTTCCTCCCTCATGAAATACCGATTCACCTCATCGTAAACCTCAAGTAGCAGTCCACTGTCCTCGAAGCTCCCTATGTAGGTGGCCGCGATGAAGTCGATGGGCATGATCCTTGGAATGCCCCATACCCTATTAAGCTTTTCTTTGCCACTTGAACCATAAAGATTTTTAAGCATCACCCGAAGTGACTACGGGCGATGGCGTCCGCCTGGCTTCGAGCCGAACCGCCCGCTGAGGGCTGATGACGCCTGTTCTACTCCAGGAGGCGGTAGAATGGGCTCGAAGCTGAGGTTAATTGGTAGGTTCATAGATGTTGATAAGGTGATGAACTACATAGAGGAGAGGCGACACGAGGACGGCGGGTACTGCTTCGTGAGCGTTCTCGACGATACCAACGTCAACGATACATACTACGCCGTAAAGATCCACGACCTTATAGGCACTGAAATACCCGAGAAGGAGAAAACGATTGACTTCTTAAGAAAGGCGATTCAACCCCAGACGGCCGTTGTGGCAATAGCGATGGCACTCGAAGGCTTGGCCATACTGGGAGCTGAGGACGTTGCAAAAGAACATCTTGACATTGTTTTTACCAAGTACAACCCATTGGAGGGCAAATTCGCCGTTGGTCTCGGCGGAAGTGAGGAATTCGGAACGGCAACACCGTTAGAGGCCACATACTGGGTGGTTAGAGCCTTCAAGGCCATAGGTTATGAGTTCAGCGAGGAAGAGAAAAACGCCATAAGGACATTCGTGATGCGCTTTAGAAAAGGAAACGGATTCGGTGTGAAGGGACCCACTACAACGATGACGTATCAGGCACTCTCCACACTCCGCACCCTTGGTTACAGACCACCAAAAAGTCCGCACTTCAAAAACTGCGAACTCTGCCCTGAGGGCGGCTTTACCGAAGTCCCATATAGTCTTCCACCCTATCTCGAACCCACGTTCTACGCCACCAGAGGTATTGAACTGCAGGATGAAAAGCCCACATGCCCAAGAAAACACGTATGGTACATCCAACAGCTCCAGAACTCAAACGGGGGGTTTAGGAGGAGCATCGAACTCGGTATTTCAAACTTCCAGAACACGTACAGGGCCCTGGCGGTAGTCTCGTCAATGATGAAGTACCTGTGATTAAAATGGACGCCCTCGACATCTACCTCTCAGAGGCCTTTGAAAGGGATGGGTGCCCAGTATGTACGTTACTGCGTAATTTTGAGGAAAAAACGCTCACGACGCTCCTTTATGAGCATCCCAACGACCCGAGTCTGATAGAGGAGCTAAAAAAGGGACTTGGACTATGCCCATATCACTCGTGGAAGGCCCTTGAGCTAACTTCGAAAAATCCCCTAATCGACCCCCTCTCAATAGCGGTAATCTACGAGAGAATGCTCGACCACTACCTAAGGAACTGGGACAACGCTGACGGAAACAGGTGCATGATATGCACAATGTCCCGGGAAAAGGAGGAGACACTGATAGATGCCATTGCCGACCGAATGAAAGAGTTACTTAACCGTTATGAAGAATCCCCTGCAATCTTATGCAGGAAACACTTCCAAATGTTACTGGAGCGAACTAAAAAACTCGATAAAAAACATGCTGCGAGGTTGGAAGCCATACAAAAACTAAAGGGAGAAAAACTCCAAAGGCTTTTAAAGGCCTTTATTGAAAAGTCGAGCTACCTTCACGATGAAGGGCCCACAGAAGAGGAGATCCTTTCAATCAGGCAAACCATATTACTGTTAAAGGGAGAGCCCCTGCCCATTAACCAGGAAAGTTTTTTGGGAGCAGAGTCGAGGGGGAGGTCTCCATGGAAGAGAAGGTTGAGCTTCAGGTTTCAGGGGAAGAATTCGAAAGGGTGAAAAATAGGGTAAAGGGCAAGAATTATCTTCTGGATTTGGAGAGACTCGAGACCACGCTACTCCTCCTCAAGTACCGCCACCTGCTTGAACGGTTCAACGAAGTGGAGACCAGGCTTTCAGAGGTGCAGAGGCACTGGGAAAGCCTCGTTGAATTCGAGAAAAAGGCCAAGGAGGACAAGACGTTCCTCATGGAAGCCAGAAAGACCCTGAACGAGGAGAATATCCTCCTTGAAAGGAAGGTGATGGGAGTTGAAAGTGATAGTCAAAGGAGGGAAACGGTGGAAACGACTCACGGTTGAAATCCCTCCCGAGGTAGAAGGCAGATTAAGAAAACTCGCAAACGATTACGGCTTCACCCTTGTGGACGTCCTGAAAATTCTGCTGAAAGGGGACTTTCTTGAAAATCGTGAGGGGATAAGAAGGGAAGATGTAGATGAGCTCCAACGGAAAGTCTTCTCCCTCGAAAGGGAGCTCTACGAACTTGAAGGCAAGTGGTCCCCCTTAAAGTTTAAGGCGTACTACCTCGCACTCGACAATCGAAACCTCTCTATTCAGCTTGCAGCTATAATAGCTCAAAACAAGAGACTTCGGAAAAAACTGGGACTTCCCAAAAGGGACTACAGTGAAATAGAAGGGAAAATACATTACTACCTAAGCTTCGACAAGTCTGGGGGAGAACCCTCAAGTGAGTAAGGAGACTCAAGAAAGTCCGGGAGCAAAAGTTCAGAAATATACCTCAACGCCCATAAAAAAGCAGGGAACTATTTAAGGCGGTCTCCTGAGGGCATCGAAGAGATCCAATAAAAAGCCCCACGGTGAGAATTATGAACCTCCGCATAGCTACGGCAATAGCACTCGGCGGCGCGCTTGGAGCACTTGCGAGGTTCTACATCTCGGGAATACTGCCCGTTTACAGGGACTTCCCGGTTGGAACGCTCCTCGTGAACAGCATAGCCAGCCTTATTCTTGGCTACCTCTACGGCCTGCTCTTCTGGGGCATAGGCGTCTCCGCAGAGTGGAGGCTGTTCTTGGGGACAGGCTTCTGCGGGGCCTTGAGCACGTTCTCAACGTTTTCCTACGAGACTTTCTCGCTCCTGCGCGAGAGGGAGTACTTAATAGCGGGTCTCAACATCGCGGCAAACGTTATAATAACCATGGCCTTAGTATCTGCGGGCTTCCTGCTGGCCCGGAGGTGATTGGATGGTCGAAGTCGAACACTGGAACACGCTCCGCCTTCGCATCTACATAGGGGAGAGCGATCGTTTTGACGGAAAGCCCCTCTACAAGGCGATAGTGGAAAGGCTCCGCGAGATGGGCATCGCAGGGGCAACGGTTTACAGGGGCATCTACGGCTTTGGAAAGAAGAGTAAGCTCCATTCGGCCGATGTTATGCGCCTTTCTACGGACCTTCCAGTGATAATTGAAGCCGTCGACAGGGGATATAAGATTGAGAAGGCGATAAACGAGGTAAAGCCCATGATAAGGGACGGTATGATAACCGTCGAGCCGACGATAGTGGTATGGGTTGGCTCAAAGGAAGAGGTGAGCAAGTTTGAGGAGGATGCCGTGAGGGAACTCTGAATTCCTCCTAAATGTTATATATGAGTTAGTGCTACCCCTTCTGGAGGTGTCATTATGCTCCACCACGTTAAGCTTATTCACACCACCAAGAGCCGGAAGCTTCTTGGAAAAAAAATCGTTCTGGCTATACCAGGGAGCATAGCGGCCGTCGAGTGCGTAAAACTTGCCAGAGAGCTTATTCGACACGGTGCCGAAGTTCACGCCGTCATGAGCGAGAACGCTCAAAAGATTATCCATCCCTACGCGATGGAGTTCGCCACCGGAAATCCGGTCGTGACTGAGATTACCGGCTTCATAGAGCACGTCGAATTGGCTGGAGAGCACGAGAACAAGGCCGACCTGATCCTCGTCTGTCCCGCAACTGCAAACACGATAGGGAAAATCGCCTGCGGCATAGATGACACGCCAGTTACAACCGTTGTGGCAACGGCCTTTGCCCACACCCCTATAATGATAGCCCCCGCGATGCACTCCACCATGTACGAGCATCCGATAGTTGTTGAGAACATCGAGAAGCTCAAGGGACTCGGCGTCGAGTTCATCTCGCCAAGATTTGAGGAGGGAAAAGC
>JALSNG010000059.1 GCA_026987155.1 Thermococcus sp.
ACTACCACATAATGCCCGGTTTGCCTGGAAGCAACTTCGAGCGCGACCTCTACACCTTCAGGACTGTCTTCGAGGACGCTCGCTTCAGACCGGACATGCTGAAAATCTATCCGACCCTTGTCACTAAAGACGCTCCCCTCTACCGCTGGTGGAAGGAAGGAAAGTACCACCCCTACCGCACCGAGGAAGCGGTGGAGCTTCTGGTTGAGGCATACAAGCTCTTTCCCAAGTGGGTTCGCGTGATGAGGATCCAACGCGACATTCCAGTTCAGCTCATCGTTGACGGCGTAAAGCACTCCAATTTGGGTCAGTTAGTCTTAAACGAGCTGGTTAGGAGGGGCATAAGACCGAGGGAGATTCGCTTTAGGGAAGTCGGCCACATGATGGAGAAGTTTGGAATCCAGCCTGAGATCGAGCACATAAAGCTCCTCCGCGAGGACTACGATGCCGCCGGGGGAAGGGAGGTATTCCTGAGCTTTGAGGACGTCAAAAACGACATCCTCATCGGCTTCCTCCGCCTCAGAATTCCTAGTGAAAAAGCCCATCGTAAGGAGATAAACTGCTGTCCGTCAGCGATAGTGAGGGAGCTCCACGTTTACGGCCCTCTCGTGCCGATTGGGGGGAAGCCGAGGTACGAGTGGCAGCACCGCGGCTACGGAAGGGAGCTTTTGAGCGAGGCTGAGAGGATTGCCCGTGAGGAGTTTGACGTCAGGAAGATGCTCGTCATAAGTGGAGTTGGGGTTAGGGAGTATTACCGTAAGTTCGGTTACAGAAAGAACGGGCCCTACGTTGCTAAGAGGCTGGATAAAGAATACGCAAACTACAAAAAGAGTGAAAGGTTCGACGCGCACCTTAACACTTAAGCCGGAACTCCGCTTTTCTTCCCTTCAACTTTTGCCGCCAGGGCTATGGCAATGAAGTTGGCACCGCTCATTATAAGGTCAACCGACACGAAGAGACCAATCGCCCAGAGGCTCGACCAGGGCCACTGGAGGACTATGAGCACGCCGAGGATTATCGTCAGAAATCCCGAGAGCGTCATGAGTGTCCACTGGCTGATGTCCCTGTTCTGAAACGCCACCGCAATCCTGAGCGCTCCGATTGCTATCAGCGAGAATCCCAAGATTAGTGTTAGTATTGTCGTGGCCAGGACGGGGTTTTCGAGCGTTGCCATTCCGCCGATGACGTAGATTAGACCCATGAGGATGTGAAGGCTTCTGCTCTTCCAGTCCCTGCTTTTGATGATTCCCTGCCCAATCTGGAGCGCTCCACCAACGAGCATGAAGGCCCCGAAGATGGCAACGCTGGTTATGCTGACCAGTGGCAGGAGGAGCAGTCCGGCGAATCCAAGGGTTACAAAGATTATTCCGAGGCCCAAGAGCCAGACCCAGTTCTTTTTGAGCTCACCGTATTCCATGGGCTCACCTCCAAGTTTCTTCACGAAAAGTAACTTTAAGTGCTTAAAAAGTTTTCTGTAAAAATGTTATTAAAAATTGAAACTCAGCGACGCCCGTATTTCCGCAGGATAATCGCCAGCAGGATCAATGAACCGAGGATTATCCCGATTCCGGCGTATTTGCCCGTTCCTGCCCTCTCAACCGTTATGCGTATCCTGTCGGAGGCCTTCTTCTGGTCGCTTACCGCCTCAACGTTGATCACGTAGTCGCCTGCATCCGCGTTTGCGGGTGGGGTTACTCTCACGGTGAACGTCGCCCAGTCCCCACCTCCAAGTGAGGCCACCTTGCCAGGGCTCACTTTGACGGTCCATCCCTCGGGGGCGTTGACTTTCAGCTCCACGTTGGTCAATGGACTCGTACCCGTGTTCTTTACCCTGACCCTGAGGGCCTTTTCCTTTCCCGCGTTGACCTCCAGGCTGTACCTCTCGGGGACGAGGGTAATTCCGTAGCTTCCCGTGAGGGAGACCGTTAGGCGTGAAGTCCTTATTTCCCCACTACCTGAGGACTCAACGCGGAGGGTTGCCGTGTAGTTGCCGAGTTTAACGCTGTCAGGGGGTATTAGCACCGCGTAGAGCCTCTTCTCCTCCCCGCTTTTAAGATAGGTGCTCGTTATCCCCTGCCTCGATTCCGGGTTCTCGGTCACGATGGCCCCCCATCCTTCGGGGGGAACGATGCTCAGGTGATACTCGTCGTCGTTGAGTCCAAGGTTCCTCAGCGTGAACTCGTAGGTTATGGTCTCGCCAAGGGTGGCACTCTTGGAGGGGGCCTGAACCTGAAGGACGAAGTAGTAGGGGAGCCGAGTCAGGCCTATCGTCTCTTCTGTCTTCGATCCAGCGCTCAGGTGAACCCTCCTCTCGACCTCCCTGTAGGCCTCCTTTGAAACCTTGAGCGTGTAATCGCCTTCCGGCGCCTGGAGAACCGCGCTACCATCGGAGAGCGTTTTTGCCTCGGCGACGGGTTTTCCACCCCTGTACAAAGCCACAGTAACCCCCGGCAGGAAGGACCCGGATTCCTCGTCAAAGACCCTCAAACTCAGGGTCCCGTTTTCCCCGGCGTGGGTTCTGTTAACGTAGGCGTACAGAGTCTCATGCGCTTCTCCAGCAGACACGTTGATGGCGTACCTGCCAACGGGGGCATCGCTCGGAACGCTCACGCTGAGGAGAAGCTCCGCACGCTCCTTAAGGTGGATCATCCTCACGACGTCGCTTCCTGCAATGAACCTCGCACTCCATCCCTCCGGCACTCTGGCGCTGAGAGGAAGGGTAACTTCCCCCGTGGAGCTTAGATGGATTCTGAAGTTCACGCTCCTCCCGGCCTCGACCTCCTTCTCCGGATAATCCGCGGAGAGCGAGACTTCAACCCTTTCAACATGGACCGTGAGCCTTAGACTGCTTTCTCCAGTCATTACCACCACGGGGTAATCGCCGGGGACCTTTCCAGCCCGGACTACAACGTTGAAGCTCGCGCTTTCCCCCCTTCCCAGGTACACCCCCGCTATCTCCGAACCTTCTGCTAAGAGTTTCCCCTCCCATCCCATTGGTAGCTTTAGTCTCAGCGGGTAAAAGCCGTCTTCTCCGAGGTTTTTTACGGTAATAGTGAAGCTGACGCTTCCCCCAGGTGGTGTCACCCTGCTTGGAAAGGTGGTGCGCAGTTCCACTGATCCGCGGGCCTTTTTCAGTTTCAGCTCGGGCCCTTCGAGGATAAGGTGAACGAGTCTCTTTTCTGGATACACGCTTCCCAGGTATATCGTGAGGTTCCTGTCCGGGATGCTCACGTTGCCCCCGAAGACCAGCAGGTAGTTTTGGCCGTTCACGGAGAGCATCGCGGAGTAGTCGTTCGATATGTCCACGAGATGGACGCTCACCCCGTTCACGTCCACAGTGTCCCCTATGTAAAGGTTGAGGAAAACAGTATCGGCTTTCGCCAGGGGGAGGAGGAGCAGAAAAACGAGGAAGGAAGCGAGACGTTTCATGGCTTTCACCTTATCTCGGCCCTTACGAAACCGAGGTAAGCTACCACGAACCAGAGGACAAGGTAACCAACGAGAACCGCGAGCTCCTTTTCGGCGAAGGAGAGGCTCTCCATCAGGCTGTGCTTGGGTTTCTCGTTTTCACCCGGGTTTGCGACCATGTATGCCATTCCCTGCTCCTCGGATTTCTCGGCGTATGGATTGAGGACGTAGTTAGTTATTGTCGTGAAATCGTTCTCTGGGGAGAACATCTGGAAGTACTCCTGGATCTTCCAGTATCTTTTGAACCATTTTTCCGTCTGGTTCTGGTACTCATCCATAAGGGTCTGGTACTTCTGCATCTCCTCCATCGAGGCGTTACCCTGCATCATCTGCTCCTGCAGGGCCTTGAGCTCATCGGGCATCTCCGGTTTGGGGCCGGCCAGCTTGTGGGCCACTATACTGCCGATTGGCATGAGTATCGTCATCAGCGCGAGGAACATTACGAGGGAGTACATCAGGGCGTTGCCGCTGCTCTTTGAATGGGCCGAAAAGGCCACTGCCATCGTGAAGAAGGTCATGAGGTATAGGTAGATGAGGAGGAAGTAGGTGAAGAGTCTCAGGTAGTCGTCTATCGTCACCCCTATCCAGAGGAGCATGCCCGTTGTTATGAGCGCCGTTACAGCGACCGCGACGCCGAGTGTCAGTGCCCCTCCGAGTAGCTTCCCGAGGATCACCTGGTCCCTGAAGACCGGATGCCCCATGAGGACCTTCAGGGTCCTGTCCTCGTGCTCTCTGGTTACCGCGTCAAAGCCGAGGGAAAGCGCGAATATCGCACCGATGAAGCCGAGGTAAAAGCTGAGGCCGAACATTATGTCGTACATCTTCGGGCCTTCGCTCCCGGGGACGTTCCAGCTCTCCAGTCCCATCTTGGTCTGGATCAGGGACAGCGTTATCGTCGCCAAAAGGAAGCTGAATATTATGAGAAATCGCCTGCCGGTTAGATAATCCCTGAACTCCTTTCCTGCTATGGCCCCTATCATTCTTTTCTCCCCCCGTAAACGAGTTCCATGAAGACCTCCTCAAGGCTCGGCTCGTGGAGGTGGATATCGACCACGGTGTAGCCCTTCTCGGAAAGCTCGCGCAGGAGCTCTTCCCTGATGTCACGCTCTGCATAGACGATGAGCTCTTTCGATCCGGAAATGCGCCACTCGATGAGCCCCACGTTAAGGTCCTTTATCTCAAGTGACTCCTTGGTTTCAACGCTTATCAAATAACGTCCCTCTATGAACTTTCTCTTTATTTCCTCCTGACTCCCGCTGATCAGGAGCTTCCCGCTGGATATTATCCCTATCTCGTCGCTTACCTCCTCCACCTCTGGGAGGATGTGGCTGGAGAAAAATATCGTCTTCCCTTCCTTCTTAAGGTCCCTCACGAGCTCCCTGAGCTCAACCGCGCCCTTCGGATCGAGTCCGTTCGTGGGTTCGTCGAGGAAGAGGACCTCCGGGTCGTTTATGAGGGCCTGTGCCAATAGGAGCCGCTGCTTCATCCCCGTTGAGAACGCACCTACTTTCTTGTTGGCCGCATCGCTCAGTCCCACGAGCTCAAGGAGCTCTTTGGCCCTCTTCTCCGCCTCCTCCCTTGGGATCCTGTAAAACTTCGCAAAGTAGAGCAGGTTCTCTAAAGCGCTCAGGGTCGGGTAGGGACTGCTCTCCGCCGGCATGAAACCGCTTATCTTCTTTACCTCAACTGGCTTTTCCTGAACGTCTATTCCAGCTACGTAGGCTTTCCCTTCCGTCGGCTGGATCAACCCGAGGAGAAGGAGTATCGTGGTTGTTTTCCCTGCCCCGTTTGGGCCAAGGAAACCGAAGACGCTTCCCCTCTTCACCCGCAGGTTCAGGTGGTCCACCGCGCGGGTTCCGTCGTAAACTTTCGTCAGATTCTCGGTTTCGATTATATTCACAGAACCACCCCGGTTAGTATAAGTGGGTTGTTGTCTAATAAAAGTTTCGATTGCAATATCTCTGTGTAGGGAAAGTCAGGAATAAAAAAGTAATAGGACCTCAGACTGAGGCCTCTTCTTTCATCCCCCTTGCCGAGAGGGACATTCCTATGAAGCTCAGGCCGGCCATCATAAGCTCTATCGAAACGAAGAGGCCTATCACCCAAGGACTGGACTCCGGCCAGTGGCCCAGAATGAGACCTCCCAATAGCAGGTCGAGGGCACCTGCGAAGAGTAAAACTGCCCCCTCACCCTTAATGCCGAAGAGAACCCTGACTATGCCGGATAGGAGGAAGCTACCACCTATTATGAGGGTTAAGAATTTCGTGGTTACCACTGGCTCTTCCAGCATCGCCACACCAACGATGAGGTAAAGAAAGCCTATCAGGAAGACCAGTCCCCTGTTCTCGCGGCCGAAGAGTCCCGCCACCATTAGCATGGTTCCACCGACGAGGAAGAACACACCGAAGAGGGCTACCGTTGTCAGTGTGACCAGTGGTATTATTCCAATTCCAACAACTCCCAAGACGAAGAGCACTATCCCTAAGAGGAGGTACCAGGGCCAGTGCTTTATAAGGCTGGCCAACTCCCTCCTCGCGACTTCTTCCCTGTATGCCTGATACTCCTCCGAGGTCATTCCCTCTGGAGGGTCGTTTTTCTCGTTCATGTCTTACACCTCCCTACCTGGTATGGTATTACTCTCGAACTTATAAGTCTTTTTATCGAAGCTTTGGGGTGTTGCGGTGAGTTTTTAAAGTTGGTCTCCTACCCCTTCTATGCGCTTCAAACCCAGACCTTTCACGGAACCGGTGTCCTTCAGGTGTGAGTTCTGCCTTGACTGTTGCAGGGGGAGGCACGTGTATCTGACGCTGAAGGACATAGAGAGGGTAGCGAAGGCCGGTCATGATCCGCAGGAGTTCGTGACGATCTCGGTTGAGGGGAATAAGATACGCTTCGTTTTGGCTGTAAGGGAGTGGGATTTGGGTTGCCTCTTCCACGACCCTGAAACCGGGAAGTGCATGATTCACGACGTTCGGCCGTTGATATGCAGGATTTATCCCTTCATGGTCTCAAGGAAGCCTCTCGGCGTTGATGGGGAGATGCCGTTCCAGTACAAGGGTCAGGAGCTGTGGCTCTACTACGATGAAGGCTGCCCTGGAATAAACGCGGAGGAACCGGAAACGACGATAACGCCTGAGGAAATAGCGGAACTCGGTCTCGAATTCGAGAGGGAGTTCGAGAGGACGGACATGGAGGGCCTCGCGAGGCTCATTGATAGGCTCGAAAAGTAGATATACAATCTCCAACAAGCTTTAATCATGGTTGGCTGGAAGTCTGTCCTGTTGGGCTGTTTCGCCGTTCAGGTTGTGGTTAACCTGGTATTTTACGGCTTCCCTTCGATAGTTTTCTCCGTTCTTATTCCCGACTTCCTTTATTGGAAAATCGCATGGTCTCTGCCCGTTTTCATAATCCTGTACTTCCTCCTCGCGGCTTTCTCTCTCTACTACCTGGGGATCTCGCCGAGCCTCAGGAGGGGTAAGCTGTCCGGCTACCTATATTTCGCTGTTGGTGCAGTTGGCTCGATTGGAGTCCTGCTGAAGTTTACTTGGGGAGAGGAACCCATCTTTCAGGTGGCTTTCTTTCTCTGGCTTCTCTCCTCTCTCCTGGGCGTCCTCGCCCTTTATTTGCTGGAGGAAACGATTCCAGAACCAATCTCGGCAGCAATAATTGCCTTCATTGGAATATCGGCCTTTGTCAGTGCCACAACTGCCCAGTGGATCATTGCCGATTACTACGTTCACGTCAATGCCAACGGAAGCATTCCAGAGAACGCTACCGTTATCGTTGCCTACCCCGAAAACGTCAGTCCTCCAAACGCGACGGGCTAAGCTTTTAAACTCGGTATCGAGGCTGGAATCATGGAGAGGGAACTCAGATACAGACGCGCCTCCTCGTGGGAATACGATTTGATCCTCCGCGAGGCCGAGAAGTATGGTGAGTTGAAGCACCCTTTCTTCGCGATAGTTGAGGGTCGCTTTAGGGACGTTTATGCCGTTAACGAGAGGGTGTGGGCCGAGATTGAGGGTTTGAACATCAAACCCTACGCCTACGGGACCTTCGTCGGCACGATAAAGGTGGACAGAAATCTCGTCGAGAAGTTCTACCCCAACGTCGAGTTCTTCTACTTCGTTAACGTTGAGAAGAACTACGCTGTCTTAAGCCCAAAGGCGGGCTTCCTCTTCACAACTGGAAAGGACGTGCCGAGGAGCGGGGTGAGGAGATACAACTGGCAGGGGACAAAGAAGCTGGTGATTTACGACGATAACGGTGTTATCCTGGGTATTGGCAGGATAAACCCGGAAAGCAGGAGGAAGTTCATCCTGAACGTGACTGATGTGGGGGAGTTTTTGAGGAGGCACTAAACAAGGGAGTCGAGGATTTTCTCGGCCATGGTAACGAAGGCGCGGGCCTGTTCTTTTTCCCATTTTTTGACTTTTTTGAGCTTGTAGAGCCACCACGCTCCCAGTAGAAGCGGTGCGGTTGCACCCACGACTACAGGAGTTGGAAAGTTTAAGTTGAACGCCTGAAGAACCCACTGACCAACGTACCCTATGGGCAGGGCTTCCAAGAGAGTGATGCCGATCTCCAAATGCTGGAATTTCTCTCTTTCAAGTCGTTTTTCAATCAACTCTTCTCCTTCCTTCATGACTTTGGTTAGTGTTTCTATCGCCTCTTCAAGCTCAACGGAAAAAGTTGAAAGGCCTCTCGCCTCGTACATCTTCTCCATTATGAGGGTTATGCCACCTAACTTGGAGACCCTTTTTGGTGAGAGGAATTTTAGATAGCTTTCAAGACTTATTTTAAGGTTTTTAAGGTCTTGCAGGATTTTTCCTATATCTTCCTCTTGGAGGGCGTTTTTAGTCTTGACGTCCTTTATCGTCCTTTTCACGAGAAAGTTTAACATCTCCAGTGTTGAGAATGTGAGGGCTATGTATTGGCCCTGGTAGAATATTCCGTGGTGGCAGACCATCTTCCTCTCCTTCTCGTGGGCGAGGACGTATTCTTTCCAGATATTGCACTCGGGAAGAGTCATTTTTTCAAAATCAGTGCGCTTTTTGTCAGCCTTTACTAATATCAATGAGGTGGGGGAGACTATTTCCTCAAAATAAACCCTGTTTCCATGGATCCAATCCTTTATTTTTTCTATCGCATGTTCATTTTTAACCGCCCTGTAGCCCTCATCTGTAACAGCAAGGCCGTAAAACTCTCTTGGACAGTTTGTTACTACCTTTTGTATTGATGCATCATCTCCAAAGTTTTCACGAACCTTCTCCCATGGAACTTCAATGGAGGCGATAAAGAACCGGCCCTTCTCGCTTAAGATTATCTCTGAAATGGGCTCTTCGAGTCTCTTTTCCAAAGATTCCTTAATCTTCCCCCTCAGCTCGTCCAAGAACGGGTTTGGTGAGCTTTCACTTCCACAACCGTTCCTCCATGCGAGGAAAAATGGAACGGCTATTAAATCGTCGAAATTAGTCGGTGCGTTTTCCACGTGTATTGACACTGCCATTGGGATGTAATTGGGCGTTAATTTTTCCTCTCCAATATCCAACAGGGAGATCCTTATTGACACGGGAAGTGTAAACCACTTAGGTTTACCATTTATTTCGTAGCGAATTTCAACGCATTCCTTTCCCACTTCAAGCTCGGCAATGCGGTCGAGGTAGGGTTTTTCGAAAAAGAAATCGGGCTTGACCTTGCATAGCTCTTTCTCTTTTGAGTCTCCGTTAATGCTCTTCTTTGGGTTCCTTGAGTTTAAGGTTATATATCCCGGTACGAAAATAACCATTTCAGCCCTTTGAATAAAATCCGCACACTCCATGTCTCATCCCTTCTTTAGTAGGAGGGCAACATCGAGGGCACGTTTTCTTGCTTTCTTTTCATCCGAGTTTATCCTTTCAAGGTTTTCGATTATAACCTTTACCTCTTTAGAGGGGTTCTTAATGGCTTCTGTAGGTTTTAGTGAGGAGGGTTCTCCTCCTATATCCGCTATGGGTGCAAAATCTGGTTTTATGTGATAATAAACCTTCCATACAAGCTTGAAGCCACATTCTCTAAGGAGTGATTCGAGGTGTTGCACATCGAATTTTCTAACTGGAAGTTGTCGGAAAACTGGATTTAGAGTTAACTCCTCATACTCATCCCTTTTTATCTCCTTAGCCCCTTCATCGGTGGAGACCAGGAACATTTCTCTTCCCTCTGAATGTGTTGTGAGGAAGAGAACCCATCCTTCTTCCTTCAGAACCCTATGAAACTCTCCGAGAGTCTCTAAAAGTTCGTGGTGTGCGACATGCTGGGCAACGTGGCTGTAGTTTATGAAATCGACGCTTTCTGGAGGAATTGGGTCAAGCCTTGATCCCGTCGTCCAGAGGAAGAAGACGTTTGGACTGGATCCGAAGGATTCCATCGCTTTTCTCAGCCTCCATACATCCGCGTCTATGGCGATGACTTTTCTGCTTATGGAAAGGAGAAATGGTATGAGCCTCCCAAAGCCGGTTCCGACGTCCATGGAAACGTCAAGTTTTTTCTCCCTTCCAACAGTTTCTACTACTCTCTCCAGAACGTATGCCTCTTCCAGGTTCCATCTTGTTTCGTTGTAGCTTTTGATTAAGCTTGAGGTTAATCTCTCATCCCTATCTGGGTAGATGTAGTTGCCCATGCTTATCCTTTGTATCGTAATCTTTTTAAGCTCTTTTGCTTAAAGTATAATGATAACAAAAAGTAACTAAAGGGGGTGACGCTCATGGTCAAGCGAGTCAAGACCGGTATCCCTGGAATGGACGAGATACTCCACGGGGGGATTCCGGAGCGAAACGTCGTCCTTCTCAGCGGCGGACCGGGAACGGGGAAGACTATCTTTAGCCAGCAGTTCATATGGAACGGACTACAGACGGGTGAACCCGGAATCTACGTTGCCCTTGAGGAGCACCCGGTCCAGGTGAGGGGGAACATGGCCGGGTTCGGCTGGGACGTCAGAAAGTACGAGGAAGATGGTTTGTTTGCCATGGTGGATGCCTTCACAGCCGGCATAGGCAGGAGCAAGGAGTATGAAAAATACATCGTTCACGACCTCACCGACATCAGGGAGTTCATAGACGTCCTCAGAACGGCAGTCAAGGACCTTGGTGCCAAAAGGGTCGTCATAGACTCTGTTACAACGCTCTACATCAACAAGCCGGCCATGGCGAGGAGCGTAGTGATG
>JALSNG010000060.1 GCA_026987155.1 Thermococcus sp.
TCCTCCGGCTTTCCCGGCAGGTACGGGGCATTAAAGGTTATCACGTCTAACTCTCCGGAAACGTTCTCAAAGAGGTCGCTGAGGATGAACTTCACGTTCTTTATCCCGTTAAGCTCAGAGTTCTTCTTCGCGAGTTCGATGGCAAAGGGGTTTACGTCAACGCCGAGAACAAAATCCGCTTTCTTAGCCATCAGAAGCGCTATCAGTCCCGTCCCAGTCCCCATGTCAAGGCCAATGTCCCCTTCCTTCACAGCGAGGTGCTCGGCTAAGAGAAACGTGTCCTCAGCGGGTTCGTAAACTTGGGGGTGGAGAAGAAGTTGGAGACCATAATAGGAGGGCATGAGAGGGCCCCAATCACTTCTTCCACTCGGTGTAGCCGCACTTACCGCAGCTCCAGCGGTCCTTGTGGTTTGCCATGAAGACCCCTGGACCGCAGCGGGGGCAGTAACGGTTCTTCCTTTTGATCTTCCCTCCCTGAACCTCGTAGAGCTTCCATTTTTGACTCTTCCTCTTGGCCATCTACACCACCTCACTCCTCCTCCTTCTGAAGGAGCCCATCTCTGATGAGGACGTAATCCGGTTCGATGTAAAACATCCTTTCTTTGCTCTCATAAGCCTTCGCGTAGCCCTTTGAAACGGAGCTTCCGAAGTAGCTCCTTATGTACTGTACGACTACAGTATCGGGGCCAAGATCGAGCATGGCAACGAGCTTGCCCTTTACATCGGCCCTGCTCGGTGTTGGTTCACCCTCATGGATAACGTCGAAGTATATCTCCTTTCTACCCAAGAGCTTGTTCTCCCGCACCTCGGTAACCTTAATCTCCATCGTGAACCACCTCCATCTTGGAAATTATCCGCGCACACCTGCGCTTGCATTCGGGTGTTACCTTTATAAGCACTACCCCTTCATCGGGCTGGCCGTAAATCACGAGCGAACCAAGGGGTGCGTAGAGTACGGCAGGGATGGCCGCCAAATCCTCCTCCCCGTTCACCTTTATGTAAACCCTCCTTCCCCTCTCGGCCAGGCCAAAGCCCTTTCTGATTGCGTTTAATAAAGCTTTCGTTATGGTTCCGGCTGGATTTTGAACGGTCATGAGCACCGCGTCAGTCTCTATGTCCGGGTTGTACTCCCTGCGCTTTGTCCTGTGATCGTATATGGCCATGGTCGGCTTTATTCCCAGCTTGAGTACATTCTCCGTGACGACGTCACCTACCGTGATTACATGGGGCGCTTTTTGGAGCTCTCCCCTGATCCTCTCGTAGGGCACTGGGATCTGGCCGCGTACGAGTCTGCCGAGGGGCTCCTTTAGCTCTGAGCGAAGGGAGGGGGTTAGTACGAGCCTCATCATCTGACCCTTATGGCGTACTTTCCGGGAACCTTTGCTCCTATGGCCTGGGCTATCCTTGACTTCTCTGGATCGGTGACTATTACCAGGTCGAACCACTCGTCGCTTAGATCCCTGCTACCGCATACCGGACAGCGGTCTTCCGTGGTTATGTAGTGACAGTGCCTGCATGCCCTCTCCTTCGTCATGCCTCAGCCTCCTTGCGCTTCTCCTTCTCTATCCAGTCCCTCTTCCCAAGGCCCGGCTGACGCATGGTAAGGCCCACCTTGTTCTCCCTAATGATTCTGCTCTTGACACTTACAGCTATTATCCTCGCCCTAACCTCGTCTCCGAGTTTTAAGATTCTCTTCGTTTCTTTCCCAAGGAACTGCTTGTTTTTCTCGTCAAACACCACGTAGTCATCCATGAGCTGGCTGATGTGAACGAGGCCGTCCATCGGCCCGATTCTGATGAACGCGCCGTATGGGGCAACATCGATAACCTCGCCTTCAACAACCTCGTGCATCTCGGGCTTCCATACAAGGACGTTGAAAACAACCTCATGATAGGTTGCGCCGTCTCCGTGAACTATCACTCCCTGACCGATGTCTTCAACGTCCATAACGGCCAGGATAACGCCCTCGTCTCTATCATAGATTCCCTCGTAGGTCTCTCTAAGGACGAGCTTGGCTGCTTCCTTTGGGTCCATCATAAACATTTTAGGCGGAATCCTAACGACGTCCTTAACCTTCAGGAGCTTGTACATGCCTTGGCCTCCCAAAATTGAGGAAGGGTTCAGTCCTTCCCAAACTTCTCCTTGTAGAGCTCTATCGCCCTCAGGATCTCCTTTTTAGCCTCTTCCGCGTTGCCCCATCCCTCGACGGTAGTGGTTTTTCCCTGTAGCTCCTTGTACCTTTGGAAGAAGTGGGCTATCTCGTTGAGAAAGGCCTCGGGGACGTCGTCTATGTCCTTCCAGTCGTCGAAGTATGGATCCTCAACGGGGACAGCTAAAACCTTCCAGTCCTTGTCGCCCGAATCTTCCATCTTCATGATGCCTATTGGCCTCGCCTCGATGATGGTGAGAGGATAAACCGGCTCGCGCATGATGACCATTATGTCGAACGGATCTCCGTCGTCGTACCAGGTCTGAGGAATTATTCCGTAGTCGACAGGATAGAAGAACGGGCTGTAGAGCACCCTATCAAGCTTTATGAGTCCGGTCTTTTTGTCGAGCTCGTACTTGTTCCTGCTTCCCTTCGGTATCTCTATCAGGGCATAAACAACGTCTGGAACCTCCGGTCCGGGCTCAAGTTCGTGGAACGGGTTCATCTCTAACCACCTCTAACCTTTTTGCAGAACTTCTAAGGGTGGCTTTCAAGTAGTGCTTTTAAAGTTGTTGGTTATAAAAGAGGAACCCGGGCCAATCAGTTTGCCCGTCTTTTGGCCCCGGGTAGAGGAGTTCTGTATTCATAGGCCACACCATCGTCAACGATGACATAAACCTCCTCATCGCCGTCCAAGTACGTCATTATGGGTTTGTCAAGCAGATTGAAGGCCTTCTCAAGGTCGTTCCTGTCTCGAAGGTAAACCCGCCTATCAACGTTCTCTGGAGCGCCCCTAACAATGTAGGGTCTGAGCTTCCCCATATCATCCCGGGACTTTCTGCCCGCGTACAAATAACCCACCAACGGGAGGAATGCAAAGAGTGCGATGAGGCCCGTTCCAGATCGGGCATTTTGCACGTCACTTGATATCCCAAAAACATCAGCTTTTGCCCTCAAAGTTGACGTCTCTCTGAAATGGCGGTTTTCCGTTTTCTCTGGGTCGATAAAGTAATAGAGGCCAGCGTTCGAGTCCTTCATTAGCGTTGACGTGTGAACAAAGTCTTCTCCAAAGGTTTTTCCGGCCAATTTTCCCCTTCCGGTAACGGAGGCTGTTATGGTTATCCTGCGTCTCAGTCTCCTCAATCCCAGTTCCCGAGATATTAGGGCACTCCGGTTGTCGAGAGCCACCAGATCAAGGGAGTATTCCGAACTGAAAGAACCGTTTTTCAGGACGCCCCTTTCTTCAAACATGGTTTCATTCCAGAGGAGGACTTCCTCAGTACCCTTTACAACGTAGTACGATGCCTTAACCCGCAGGGTGTAGTTGCCCATCTTCAGCCCGGGGATCGAATGATACTCGTATACCATCCGAATTTCCCTTGTTATGGGCAGAGGATAGTCTGCCATCGCGGCACTCTCACCGTATAGAGTGTTGTTCTCAAAAACACCAACGTGAGACAACTTCCCATCGGCGGTGAAAGTTCCAATGTCCATTGTGGTAACAACGTAGGGGTTGGTCCCCATCAGCTTAATCGAATAGAGGCCAAATACAACGAACAGAATGAGGAAGGCTCCAATGACTTCCCCCCTCCTAAAAAATTTATGTATCTTTTGCTTCATCTTTCACAGTCTCCTTCACAGTCTTCTGATTGAAACGTGCTCCCAGTGGATCCATTCCCCCCACATTTATGACAGGCCACAACGCTCACGTAGTGGGCACCTCCAAAGCAGCCACAACCGTTTATACATACCCTATCAACGAGAAGAACACGGGAGTCAGTTATGCCCTCCGTGTGTTCGTAAAGATCCAGTGTGGCACTCTCCCCCTCCCCAAGGTGAAGTCTCCAAGTTACAATGCTACCACCGGCATCCCGTAAAATCGAGAGGGTGCCCCTGCTTGAGACGTTGTCCACGAGGCTGAAATAGGCCCCTACTTCCTGCTTCACGACAAAATCTCTTTCGTTTCCCTCGTTTCTAAAAGATATCCTCGTGTGATAGTCCCCACTCTGGCCGCTAAGGAGTAGCATTCGCCCGTCCACTGCACTCTCGAGATGGAGGTCGCAATCACCACTTCCAGGACAGACTGTATGAACGCTTATGTTTCCGCTTTTAACACCGTAACCACGTATTTCCGCCCCCTCGTTCAAGAGGTAATCACTCCCGCACTCGGTGAACTCCTGGTTCCCCGCTGGGTTGAGCTTGGTGTGCACAGTTACATCCATGTACCCACTCTCACCAGGGGCCAAATCCACTCGCCAGAGGATGTGATGACTCCCACCGGATTGAACCAGGGAGTAGTTACCGGCGCTCAAAGTCAAAGAGTCCACATCGAACTCTCCGGGAATGACGTCCCTAACACTCAGGTTCCTGGCAACTCCAGGGCTACTTACCGTAATCCTGAAGGTCCAGTGGAGGGGAGCATGTGCGGGCACTTCGGACTCACCACTCAGCAGTTCCTTTTTTATGGTGGGCCCCCCAACTACAACTAACCTCACCGGACACGTGACCAGCAGGGCATCTCCCCCATTCCAGCGGGCATACACAGAAATCGGCACGGTGTACTCTCCCGGACCGGCAGCACTAAGAGAAACGTGGCCCGTAAATGTGTAGCCGCTTCCAGGGTAGATTCCCCTCTCCCCACCGTCCTCGGTTTCGAGGTGCACCTTCACGTTGTCCGGAAGGGATGAGTAGTCGGGATAGAGGGACACCCACACGGTCCCCATATCGTTCAAATGGTTTCTGAGCGTTAGGGCATTGAACTCAACCTCCCCGTTTGAATCAACCGTGACCACGGCGGAATAACCTTTTTCACACACGGCCCCAAGGTATTCCCCACTGTGTGATACAACGTTCATTCTTACCTCCCTGATAGCGTTTAAACCAACAAAGGTACCGCTCGATCCGATGATGATTAGCAAGGCCACGAGGAGTCCAAAAACAGTAACGATCATCTTCCTCATATCCGCAACACCTCCAAGAACCTCCCGATAAAAGAGCCCCTTCCCCTTCTGATTCTTACTACGTCCTCCTTTCCCATCCCAGTGACGAGGTAAATCATCCAGAGCATGACCCCAACCTCAAAGAGTATCGCAAGAAGGGGTAACATGGGGTTAAAACTGTAGAGCCAGGACACCACCGGGGCCGGCAGGACGTGGGGATACGCAGTTATCTTGACACCGGTAGAATAGACGGCGGTTTTTTCGGGTGCCCTTACATTGACCACGAGGGTTCTCTCCTCCCCACCGCTGAGTTGGAAGCTCGGAGAAGAGATGGCCGTTACAGGAGCGTGGGCTGAGACGTAGTAGAGCATCGGGTAGATGTTGTTGTTTTTGACCATCAACTCCGTGGAGAATTCCTCTCCCGGGAGATGCCAGCCATCCCTCAATCCTCCTGCGCTCGTAACGGCGTACTCCAGAGGAACACTCTCCCACGAAACAAAAACGGCCATTGCAACGGTTATTATAAGTATCACAGCCACAGCCAAATAGAGGGTTCTAAACCCAATCCTCAAAAACCTTGACCGCCGTTTTCGCTCTCCCGAATCCCCCGAAAAGGCTATGATACCCACTAAGGCCAGGATGACACCCAGGAGAATTTTGGACCTATTGTCAAGTCCCCCCTGGAGGTAGTTCCCAACCAGAGGGATCCTTATCACATGCCCCTCAAGTGTCACAACCTTTCCAGCCACGTCTTTTTTCTGAACCGGCGGTATACCGGAACCCACCTGATCCGTTGCAACGTTGGCGTCCCCCTTTGTTAAGTAACCCCCGCCAGTTATGAGAACCACCCTGTGAACGGTCCACTTCCCGTTGGCCCGGAAGACTATCACGTCACCTACCCCAGGGTTCCTTGAGAGAGGGTTCAGGAAAAAAACGTCACCCCTGTTTATATTTGGAGTCATGCTCTCAGAGTAAGCGTAGGACATGAAAACCGGCCTGTCAAACAGCGCCCCAAGGAGGGACCCGACCACCAGAACCGCGAGAAGCCCAATTAAAAGGTACTCAATCAAACCTTTCATTGACAGGCCCCCTTCATGACTTCAATCGTAAAGCTATCCCAGCGAGCGCCCGTAATTTCTCCCGGCGAATTTACCCTCACGCCGACGTTCCTTTTTTCCCTTCCAACAGTTAGCTCCATGCTTCTGCTCCACTTTCCAGTGAAGCTGCCAGAGAAAAACTGCACGCTTGGGTTTTTGGAGGATATTCTCACGCAAATCACAGAAGATTCAGTTTCGAAGGGCCTGTTAACCACTATGAGCACGTCTTCGAAAACGTAAACACTCTCTGAACTCAGACCCCTGGCTTTTCCGGAACAATGAGGGTTTCGAGAACTAATATCCAGAACAAGTGAACCGTTTTCGTTCCAATACGAATAGGGGGCAACCGGAATCACCACTGGACCGCCCCTGGAATATGTACTGGTAATCATTAAGGGATGAGAGGGGTGTATCCCCCCTGATCCGATGAGCAGTAGAATCAACATCCCAATACCGGAGCCAATTTTTATAGCGGTTTTCATCTTTTTTCCTCAAGTTCAAGGAGCAAAGGCTCCAGAAAGAAATTGTTCACTGAGTGCCTCCGCAAGTTCCCGCTGTGGCGTAAAAGGCGATGTTCCCATCGAGCTCGTTGCCGGCATCTATGTTGGCGCTGTCTATTATCATGCCTATCCTCACGACGTCCCCGGGCATCACGGTCACGTAAAGGTTGGTCGCTCCCGTGGTCTGACCCGGCACGTAGTCCCCCTCGAAGAAGCTTATGCCTCCGCTTCCACTGTATGTTATGTTCATGCAGATGGGCGTTTCCTCCCAGAGATGATTGCTTACTCCGAAGACCTCTTCAAAGACGTAGGTGCTGTTCGGGCTGACGCCCCTCCCATATCCCTCTTGCCAGTTGGCGTTTGCATCGCTGAGATCTATAACAAGCATCCCGTTGCTGTTAATGTAGGCATAGGGCTGAAGGGGCTCGAGGTCTATTAGCTCATTGTCGTCGGGAACTATCTGTATGTGCACGTTCCTATCGGCTTTGAAATAGGCGAAGTTGGCACTGCTCGCCGTGACGGCTATGAGGAGTCCTGCCATCAAAATCACGAGTCCAAACACTTTTTTCATCATGACCCACTCCCGCAGCTTATCGGGGCGTTATCGGCTGGCCATGCCTGTACGGTTATTGTCACGTCATAGTTTCCAAGGGTGTTGCCCGCGGCGAGTTCCATGCCAATACCGAGTGCCTCTCCTGGTGCAAGTACAAAGCAGACGTCTCCAACTGCCGTGTCCGAGTTGTAGGGCTTTACGTTAGTGCCCGTTTCCCTCATGTTCTTTCCAGGGTCATAGAACGATACCCTGCCCGAGTCCGAGGAGGTGACCCGTACGATTATGTCTTTGTTATCCCACAGGTGGTTGCTCACATTGAAAATGTGGTCAAAATTATACCTGCTCTGCGGACTAAGGCCGCTCCCAAGTGGATTGCCTTCTTCATCGTACCAGCTGGAATCCTCATGTCCCGGCCAGTTGGGATTGTTCTCAGAGAAGTCAACAACAAGTTGCCCTCCATCGTTTATGTATGCGTAGGGCTGGACTGGCGTCAGATCAATGAGCTCGGCATCGTCGGTAACGACGGCTATGTGCGAACTCCTCTGGACGCGGTAGTCCCTGAAGGTTGCACTCGTGCCTAAGGCAAAGGCTGCCGCAACCATCAGACCCAGCATACCCAGGGCAAGAAGTTTTTTCATGGTGTTTTCCTCCATACGGTAAAATCGCAACCCTCAGCAAAGCATCACAGGGAAGCTTAACATGGAGTGGGTGGCAAAGTATATAGTAAATTCCAGCTTACTCTCGAGTAAGCGATCATTACCGAACATATGGGAACTTCCCGCCCATTTCATTCGATCCTTCTAACCTTCGTGTGGTGGATTAACCCTATTGAAAGGTAAACTCCCGCCGTTATGAGCAGTATCAAGCTCCCGAGGTAGAGTCCGAGGAGGATAAAGATGATGGAAGTTCCGATGTAAAAACCACTCCAGCTTATATCGTGCTTGTTCACGACTTCCATGTATACGGTAACATCCTCTGGAATCCCCCTGAGCGTAACCACGCCGTGCTCGAATGATACAACACCCTCACGCTGAAGCTTAGGTATGTGGGTCTGAACGAGGCTCACATAAACACTTTTTCGATGCTTCCTATCGGAGTATCCCTCTTTCTCTGAAATGTACTCCACGACATCCCTTAACTCGGCTCGACCATCGCTCTTCTGGAGGAACTCGACCATGAGCATTCTCCTGTCGTTACCGAGAATTGCAGTTGTTGCGCCCATTTTTCACCGCAGTTTGTAATGTTTTCTGCCGTTACCGTTCGGGTAAAAGGCCACCACTTTTTTCTCGTCGACCATCTTCCGAAGAACCCTCTCAACCTTCTGCCTCGTGAATGGCAATCCCCTCTCGTTCAGAAAGCGCGTAATGAAAGCAACGCTAAGAGGACCTTCCCCATTCAAGAGCTCAAGAATCTCCTCCTCAAGTCCCCGTGTTCTCCCCATTTTTCTACCCCCTTACACCCAACCAAAGGTATTAGCCCTTCATCTTATTTAAGGGTTCCCAAAGGAAGCTTTTTCCAAAAATGAAGTCATTCTTCGTCGAATCTCTTTAAAAAAGAACATCAATAGTTTAAACTTCAAAACGTCAGACAACACACTGCATTTTAATCACAGAATAAACCAACCCTTAACAAAACCCCACTGCATCAATGGAATAAAGGGGGTTCGAAGTCTGGAGCCCGTTTAAATGGTAGCCCCGCGGGGATTCGAACCCCGGTCGCGGGATCCAGAGTCCCGCATGCTTGGCCGCTACACCACGGGGCTGTGCCCGTTGATAGCTTAAGGAAGGGCTTTATAAATTTTACTAAGAAACTTTACTGGTGCAAAGTTTCATCAACTTAGGATCTACCGTTTAAAGGCTCGAAAACGATTTGTACACGGTTAAAACTGCACCTTAAACAGGGGGTTAATGTTAAAACGGCTTTTATTGTGGGGGTTCATTGTTCAATTCGGCGCCCTTCGAGTGCCTTTTTTAGAGGGGAACTCTACAAAAGTTCAAAACAATGGGGTAAAACCCGGTTTAGCGGCGTTTTAAGAGGTGCGCACTTTAATTTAGTCCGCCTGAACAGTCAGGACTATTTGATGAATTTCGTCGGAAAAGTTTCCTGAAAAGTTTGGTTGGCGCCCGGGCCGGGATTTGAACCCGGGTCACGGGAGTGACAGTCCCGTATGATAGACCGGGCTACACCACCCGGGCGTTTGAGTGGCCGGCGGCGTCCCCGGTTTCCCGCCCCCTCTCGGAGGGCAGTACACCCGGGATCGCTGGCGGGCTTAACTTCCGGGGTCGAAACGAGACCGGGTGTGACCCCGCCGCTATGACCGCCGTACCGGTACAGACCTCCAGGGTGGAGTTTATAAACGTTACGGTCACCGAGCGCAAACCCTATATAACCCCCACCCCTACGAATGGAAGGTGTTGAGAATGGGACTGATCGAAGATAAAGCCCTGGTTGAGGCCGCTCTCTTTGTTTCTGGAAGACCTTTGAGTGTTAAAGAGCTGTCCAGGGCCCTGGGGATAAGATCACTCGATTACATTGAAAAGCTCATAGAACTCATAGCCGCGGAATATGCGGAGCGAAAGAGTGCAATAGAGGTAGTTAAAGTCCTCGGGGAAAAGTACGTGATGCAGGTGAAACAGGAGTACAGCCAGCAGGTGGTTCATCTGATGCCGAGACCCGACCTCAGGACGGGTGAACTGAAGACCCTTGCGCTGATAGCGTACCTCCAGCCCATTGAGCAGAGCAAGCTCGTCAAACTTCGCGGTAGCCAGGCATATGAGCACATAAGAAAGCTCCTCGAGATGGGAATGATATACGCGGAACCCTATGAGAGAACGAAACTCCTTCGCACTACTCCCAAGTTCGCAGAACTCTATGGTTTTCCCTCGGATGACCCGATGGTGATAAAGGAGGCCTTCAAGAAGGTTGTACATGCAGAATACAGCGACCTGATAGCGAAACTGGAGGGAAAGGATGCTTCAGGGGAAGAGTCGGGGGAGGATGATAGGAATATCGGCACGGAGGGCTCCTCAGCACCGGAGGAAAATCAATAACCCCCTTTGTTTGAGCGTTCAGGAAAAAAGTTTAAATAGTGGGAACAAGGATTACCATTAAGGTGAGTGTTATGGGAGTGCTTACAAAGGACGAGATAATAGGCGTTATCGAGAGGCAGCGAAACCTCTCACGGGATGAAATAGTGAAGAGAATTCACGAGATATCAAAGAGAGAGGGGATATCGGAACACGCTGCCGCTTTGATGCTCGCGGAAGAACTCGGTGTAAACCTCGAAGGGGATGAAGAACTCCTACATATAGCGGATCTTG
>JALSNG010000061.1 GCA_026987155.1 Thermococcus sp.
TGCTCTTTCCGTAAAGCCTAGCTACCGGCTCGTTTAAAGCCACGTAGCGGTGGTAGTAGCTGTCCACTATGTCAAGCCTTTCAAAGAAGGTGTTGGCCGGCAGGACGACGTCAGAGTAGAGGGCGGTATCCGTGAGGAAGATATCGTGCGTGACCACGAAGACGTCGTTCTCAATCAGCGCTCTCCTCAGCCTGTTCTGGTTCGGCAGACTCGCGAGGGGATTGGAGTTGTAGACGTAGAGGAACTTTATCTTGCCCCCTTCGATGTACTCGGCAAGCTTCATCTGTGGGATTCTTCTGGCCGGCCTAGTTCTCAGGAAGGCTCCCTCGGCGTAGGACTTGTCGATTGTCTTCATGTCGTAGATGAAGCCGAAAGGATGGCCTATTAGGGCCGGCAGAATCGCTATCGCCCTGACCGCTTCCCCGCCTGCCAGGGAGCGCTGGAAGCCGTAGCCTATGTGGATTATCCCCTTCTTTTCGGCAAAATCTCTCGCGAAGGTCTTTATCTCCTCAATCCCTATCCCGGTCTCCCTGCTTACATAATCAAGCGATAATGTTTTTACATAATTCTTGAATTCTTCGAAGCCGTAAACGTTCTCGTGGACGAATGCTTTATCATGGAGTCCTTCTTCGATTATAACCTTTGCAACTCCAAGGGCAAAGAGAACATCTGTGTCTGGCTTTACCTGGAAGAACCTGTGAGAGCGCCTGGCCGTTTCAGTTCTGACTACATCCACCGTCCAGATTTCAAGGTTGTACCTTTTCACCAGCATGAACCCATGAAGGTTCGTCCAAAAGGCGTTTATTCCCCAGTAAACTATCAACCGCTGGTTTTTGAGCTCCTCTGGATCCATTCCAACTGCCGTCCCGTAGACGTCTCTCAAAGCCTCCTGCCCGGCCCTGTCGCAGATTCCGTAGTCGAGCATTGATGTGTTCAGGTAGTGGAAGAGCCTCAGCGGGAAGGCGTAGTTCACAACTCCCCTGTCCCCGGCGTACTGATAAACCAAAACGCTCTCGCTTCCATGCTCTTCAATCGTCTCCCTCAGCTTTCTGGCAACGAGTTCAATAGCTTCCTTCCAGCCTGTCTCCCTAAAGCTCCCGCTTCCTCTCTCGCCGGTTCGAATAAGCGGAACTTTGAGTCTATCAGCAGAGTGGAACCACTTTGGAAGCAAAGCGCCTTTCGGGCAGAGGAAGCCGGCCGTTATCGGATGTTCAGGGTTTCCCCTAACCGTGAGCTTTCCGCCTTTGATCTCGCTCACCATCGAGCATGTGTCGTAGCAGTCGCGGGTGCAGACTGAGAAAGGCATGGGCATCACGGGGTGATTCTTATTCTCTCTGCTGCATCCCTCTCGACGAGAACCTTCCCGAGGCTCCGGGGAATGACTGCGAGGTCGCCCGCCCTAAAGGGGCCGTATTCTTTCATGTCAGGCCCTATGATCTGGGGAACGTCGATAAGCAGGATATAGGCTTCGGTAATCGGCTTCCTTTCGGAGAACTCGGCATCAACGTTGGTTTCTCCAGTTTGTACTTCTTCCATTTGAACTTCAGTCTCAGGGACATCCCCGGGAAAGGGCAGCTCCTTCCTTCCAACAAACGCTCTGAGTACTGAAAGGATCTTCTTCTCCTCCGCCGTCACTTCACCGGGCATTCCCTCGACCGCCAGGTCAACGATTTTATGGAGCCTGATTTTGATTATCTCACGCATGAGCTTTTCTGCTATGCTTAGTTGGGCAAGATAAAGCCTCTCCTCTATATCCTCGCCCCTCTCATGGGAGCTTTCGGCACTCAGCTTGAGGGCTTTTATAAGGCTGTCAAATTCTCTGTAGAACTCTTCGTCTAATTCCGTTAGATATGGGGATGAGAGTTCTCCCTCCAAAAGCTCCCTGAGCCTGACGATGTCCACGCTCCCACCTGCCTAAAAATGGAAAGAAATCAATCCTCAACGCGAGGAGCGAGCAGGAAGACGAGTTTTCCTTCATCCCTAATCAGATACTCCATCTGGAGGGGCATCTCGTTTCCAAAGCGGAGGATGACTTCATCCGCCTTCCCGATTCCCTTTATCATGTCCGCGAGGTAGCTTATTCCGTAGGCGCTCTTGGTTTCCTCCTCCACTTCGAGGTCAAGCAAGCCTTCATCCTCAAGGGTGAGCTTTATCTCGACTTCCTGCGTTTCTCCTTCGGCCCTCATGGTGAATTCATTTTCCGTTGCCATGAACTTCATGGCGTCGCTGACGAGAGAAGCATCTTTAACGGCCTCTTTGATGACTTCTCCAAGGACAACTACTTTAGCGGTAAACGGGAGCTCTGGGAGGTCGAGTTCGAGGGCCTCGACATCGATGAGGGGTAACCTGAAGGTCCTCTTGGCAGTCCCCTCAAAGGTTATCTCAAGGAAGTTCTCGTCGCCTTTTTTGAGGATGAGCGTGTCCTTGTTCTTGCCGCGCTTGAGTATCTTCTTGAAGTGGTCCATGTTGATCCCGATGGTTTCTTCCTCCTCCACCTCGTATTTGGAGAAGATGTTCTCCGGAAGGTTCAGGTCGATGAGAACAACCCTGCTCGGATCCATGGCCTTCATGGAGATTCCCTCTTCAGATACTCTAAAGGCCGCCTCGTCGATAAGGTTGCTTGCGGTGGCTATAAGATCGGCAAAATCCTTGGCACCATCAAAAACTATCTCGAACGGCATCTTTACCCCTCCTTTAGTATGTTGAGCATCAACCTAACCCTTTCTCTGCCACGGAATAAATAAGCTTTTCCGTTGTCGGTGTCGGGAATTCGAAGGTAAGCCTCATCGAGCTCCTTTAGGGCCTTCTCAGCGAGCTTTCTGATGGTCTCCTTTTCAATTTCCTTCACTCGTAAGACCTCCAGACGTGGCCGCACTTGGTGCACTTGTAGAATATCGTGCTCGGCTCATCGCCGGCCCTCGTCTGGAGCTCCCACCAGTAGGCTGTATCGTTGCCGCACTTCGGGCAGGTGACCTTTGTGGTGGGCAGCGTTTTAACATCCTGTTCAATTATGACTACCTCCTCATCTGGCTTATGTTCGACCTTCTGCTTTATAACCGTCTTCTCCCTGTCTTTCTGCTCGTCGAAGGGCTCCTCGTAACCACATGAGCGGCAGACCCAGACCTTCTTTTTCCTGTCTGGAAGCATGAGGTTACCGCACTTTGGACAGAACTTCATCTTTCTCACCCCTTCAGCCGGGGGTTCGGTATGTGGAAGGAGAATAAAAAGTTTTGCCAGGGTGACTCAGAGGAGGGCATTTAGTTTTATCCTGACAACCTCGTGCTTGTGGGTTATTCCCACCCATTCCTTTTCGACTTGCATTCCAAGCGCGAGGCTGAGCAGACGCTTTACCATCCCCACATAGGCCTTATCGATGGTCCCCTCCTGCGGTTTACCTATCGCCAGGAAGTCCTCGTTCACCTTCTTCAAATGTTTCCTGAGCGGTGCCAGAGTTTCCACGGTGGGATTGAGTTCCATCTGTAGGAATTCCCGTGCAGACAGCGTCGGATCTCCCCTCGCCTTCGCATAGTACGTCTTGCTCAGCGTCTCCGCAATCTCCTTCATCTCCCTCTCTATCGCCGGCGCCATCCTCTTCACGTGTTCCCCGTAAACCGGGTGGTTCTTCAGCGTATCTACCGCCTCTCTATGTGCCTCGTTCACCACGTTCTTTATGAACATCATCCTCTTCATCACGCTCTCCGGCTCGTCCCTCTCCGCCGCCTTAGCTATTGCTTTCGAATAAGCAGTATGGAATACCTTCGAAACCGCCAGCGCCTCCAGCAGTTCATTCTCCCGTATCTCCCCCGTTGCAATCTTCGATACGATATCCGCCCAGTACCTCGGAACCGGGACCACCTTCCCCTTCCTCTCGAACGCCTCCAGAACCGCCCTTGCCTTCACTGGATCGTTATCCACGTGCTTCCGTATCAGTTCCTCCACTTCCCTTGACGACAGTAGGTGCGCCTTTTCCACCAACTTCTCCGCCACGTCCCTCGGTATCCCCCTCTTCTCCAGCTCGGCGTATATCTTCTCTTCTGGCACCCCCGCCTTCCTGAGCTCCTGTTCGACTTCCTTTTTAGTTGCGGGGTATTTCGGTTTTGCCGGCTCTATCTTCTTTCCGCTGATCTCGGCAAAAACTTGCTTGAGCATTTCGACATCTTCTAGATCAAGTATCCCTTCCTCCACTAACGCCCGATCAAAGTCGTTTCTATCTGCTGCTCGGTACAGCGCTTCTGGCGCTTGGAGTCCATTGGAATATATTTTCGCAGATATTTTCTTTATTGCCTTAATCGTCTTTTCTAGCCGCTGCCACTCTTCATCGGTAAGTGACTTGCCCCTAATATCCTCAATATGCTTGCCAATAACTTGGGCAATTTTTTTGTCTTCCAGCTCGAGGATTTTATCGAACGTGGCATTAGGGTTCCCCTGAATTAGCGACTCTACGGCCTTCGCAACCCTCTTGCCTATGATTGGGTGGTATCTTTTTGATAGTTCTGCTGCAACGGGCATAAGCATCTCGGTAAAGAATATGAAAAAAGCGTTGTGCGGGTTTTTGGCATCCACAGCCATCCTGTAGAATATTCCGTCTTGCGTGGGTACATCTGACCCGTCTCTTCGGACTTTATCAATTTTTTCAGCATCAAGACCTGTGATGGCTGCGATCTTCTTGTGTGTCTCGTATCCTTCGAGTATAGCTTCTGTTGCGGATAGCTTACGGAAGTCTTTGTCGCTAATCCCTAATTTTTTCAGCCATTCTTCTTTTTTGTCCTTCTTTTTCCCAAAGCCGAATGGCACATCACTCCCTCCTATGCTATTATTATCCATCTTTGGCAGTATATATTTGTTCTCTACTCGACTGGTTCAATCATTTTGCAGTTATTGTCTTGTCCTTTGGGCTTATTATCGCGAGAGGGTGTGGGTATATCTGTACTGTGAGCGTCGGCGCCCCGACATATGTTGATATCATGTATATCGATCCGGTAATCCCTCCGACTACCTGTCCGATGGGCCCGCATAGTGATATCCATTTTGCTCGTGTGTTTAAGCGCATCTCTTGCTCGTACTTTTTCGCGCTCTCTGCAATAATCTCTCCGAGTGTTTTTTCACCCTTCTTTGCCAGCGTCATTTTGTTTTCGAATGCTTGTAAAGTACGCTTACACTCCTCGCCATTTTCCAAGCACTTTTTTAGGACATCTTTTGCAGCTTTTACAAACTCATCGGCTTGTCCTGCGTACTCCGGATTTACTTTCTTCACGATTTCTGCGATCTTATCGCCATGTTCTGCCAATGCCAATAGATCAGCATCGCTAAGTTCTTCTGTGATCTTTCCAGCAGTCTTTATCGCAGTTTCTGCGGCTTTTATTTCAATATAGTTTGTGCGGAATGCTCGTGCGGCATCTGCAGTTTGTAGTATTGCAGCTAAAGAGCCTGGAATTCGCGATGGTTCTTTATCTCCAAACCGAGTAAGTAGGAGGTTAGTGACATATGCAGTTCCAGGGGCCACAAGACATGCCGCATAATCCTTTCCCCTACTAAAAAGCTCTGTGGCACCGGTTGTCCCTGCAGATAATGCTCCAAGTATGAACTTACACGCACCTACTGCTGCAAGACAACTTCCTGCCCATATCTCCGTATGGTTTGAGACTTAGTAGTTGTTCCCTCTTGTGATAGTAGTCAGCAGTTCCGAATTTTATCAAACAATCCTCCTCGTTTACGATTAGGTTCAGGTTATAGCTCTGGTATTCAGTCTGGTCTGGCAGCACGTCCCTCACCACATCACAGCTCGCTTTGTCGTAATCCTCCCCCCACACCCTCGGCTTTCCACCGTCGAACTCGATCTTGAAGTCGTAGTCCGTCATACTCGCAGGCCCGCCCTTCTTCGCGTAGTAGTTCAGCATAGGTCCAACGTCGCAGTTCCAGTCATAGCCATCCTTCGTCTCGAATCCGTTGCTGTTCTTGTTCCCCACTCCATCACAGGGATTCTCCACGCCGAGCGCCGCCAGCATCACTGACTTCGCCACGTCTTTCTTCAGCTCCTTCAGGTCGGAATCTGGCCAGGTGAGGATCAACAGCGAGCAATTCCCGTCCATCGTCTTTATCTGGGGTATTTCCCTATTTATCCCTTCCGCCTCCTGCATCCATTCTCATGAGAATAATTCCCAGAAGAATCGAACTTCATGCCATGAGGTACCCCTGCTGGAAGATGATCTACGGAAGGAGAAAAACGGGCAAGACCTTCCTGATTGAGCAAGTCCACTCCTCGGAATAGCGTCTCCAGTAAAGATTGGACTCATAGACGAGCGTGAAATCCTCGTGGAGCTGTCAAGGGAAGTGAAGGGAAAGGAACTGGTTGAGGCTTCCGTTTATCTGAGGGAGCCGATGCTCGTGCCGGCCTATGAGCCACCGCTGAGGGAATTCCTGGAGGGCTTCCTTGCATCGTCCGGACCCGTTGTGGGTGAGCTTATCGGGGAAACATTCACCGAGGAAGAGGTTTTCTTTTCAGAGGTCTATCGGGCAATCCTCCACTCGATAGCAGATGGGAAATCAAAGAGCGGGGAGGTGGCAAGTTACCTCCTCAGCAGGAATCTCCTTGACTCCCCGTCAAGTGTTCAGAAGTACCTTCGCGCTCTTTCCTCAATGGGTTTGATACGAAAGATGCCGATCTTTGGGAAGAAGAGGAGGTTCCGATACTCTGTATCGTCACCTCTCCTTGACCTTCATTTCTACCTCGAAACAAAGTATGCCTACACGGAGCTCGAAACACCCATGGAGTTCATAAGGAAAGCAATCGATTACAAGCTTCCCAAACATGTTGAGGACTTCGTGGCCGATCTACTCGCGAAGGTCTATGGGTTGAGAAGGGTAAGCGTTGAGCTCCCGAAGCTTGGGCTTGACATTGCGTTACAGGGTTTCAAGAGGCTCGAAATCGCTGGAGAGGTCAAGTGGAAGGAGCGGATTAAGCGGGACGAAATCAGGAAGATCGAGGAAAAGCTGTCACACTTCGACTGTAAAAAGGTGCTCGTCGTTCCGAATAGGGACGTCCTTGAGAGGGAACCCGAAGGGATTGAGGTGCTAACGCCCAATGATCTGCTGGAAATAGCAAAGGAAAGCCTTGAGAGAACCCCTTAGCGGAGAACTCCGAGGGATGGAGTAACTCCTGCGCTATACTTTTTATCCCCTGCGGTCAAAGTAAGAGGCGGGATACAGTTCATCCGGCCACCTCGAACTCAGCGGAGAGGGTTATCTCACTGCTCCCCCTTCCACAGCGCCCCCTGTCAATGGTCACGGTCTTCGTGATCCTGTATCTACCGGGCGGCAACGGCTCAAGCTTCCCGGCACCGTCAGAAACGTGTGTAACGAGGGGCACGGTTTGACTCCAGTTGCCGCCGGGAGGTATCGTGTAGCCTATACCGGTGAACGAGAACCCGAGGTTGAGTTCTTTCCATCTTCCGTTTTCCAGGCGGTAGAGTCTGTACGAGGCGCCCACGAGTAAGGTCTCGCTTCCGTTGTTGATGATAGTGAGGGTGAGCTCCTCACCCACGCGATATGTGACTTTGTCGAGCTTCAGAACGATTCCTTCACCGTTCGGGAGGTTTCGCGCTCCATCGCTCCTGCCCTCACCGTTCGAGGCTATGTAGTACCCGAGGGGAACCAGCAGGACTATCAGCAGGACCGGGAGAACCTTCCTCACACGGCATCACCTGGAAAAGGTACGCGGAGGGGTAATGGTTGCCAACGCTTCAAGCGGAGTTAAAGTGAGAAAAGAAAAGATCACTCCCTGAGCGGAAGCCCGTAGTCGAAGGAGTAGTAAACCCTCTGGAAGTTCTGCCTGAAGTAGAAGACGTCGCGCTCGACCTTCCTCGGGTCCTCCTTGTCAATGAGGACGCGCCTGATGAATCTTGCTATCTCCTTCATGTCGTCCTCCATCATTCCAACGCGGGTCATCTCCTGGACGCCTATGCGAAGGCCGCTCGGCTCATTGACCTTCTCAAGCGGGTCCCAGGGCAGGAGGTTCTTGTTGAGGATTATGCCGGCCTCCTCGAGGAGCGGCGCAGCCCATCCGCCGGCGGCAGGGTGGAGATCCGAGACGTCGACGATGACCTGGTGGCTTTCCGTAAATCCTTTATCCTCACCGATGACCTTGAAGCCCTCCTCGGCCATAGCCTCGGCCAAAGCTTTGGCGTTCTTGACGATCTGGGAAGCATAGCGCTCACCGTACTCAAGCATCTCGGCAGCGGTGACGACCTTTCCTGCCATGTGGTGGAGGTGGTGGTTGCTGAGAACTCCAGGGAAGATGGCCCACTGGAGTTTGGCTATCTCTTCCGTCTCGCCGAAGCGCTTGTAGATTATAACACCGCCCTGCGGTCCAGGGAAGGTCTTGTGGGTAGAGGCGGTGATTATGTCCGCTCCTTCTCTAAGCGGGTCCTGGAACTGCTTGCCCGCTATAAGACCGAGGACGTGGGCGGCATCGTACATCACGTAGGCGCCGACCTCTTTGGCCACCGGCGCGAGCTCCTTGACCGGGTGCGGGAACGGGAAGAGTGAGCCACCGAAGACGACTATCTTGGGCTCGAGCTCGCGGATGAGCTTTTCGGCCTTGTCAACGTCGATGTTAAAGGCTTCGTTGTCGAAGGGCCAGGTGTGGACTTCCAATCCGCGCATTCCTGCCGCTCCAAATGGCATGTGACTTATGTGCCCGCCGTGGCTGGTGTGGAGAACGATAGCCTTGTCGCCGGCATTGGTGAGTCCAAAGAAAGCGGCCTGGTTGGCGTTGGTTCCGGAAATCGGTCTGAGATCGGCAAATTCACTCCTGAAGAGCTTGGTGAACAGCTCGACACCGATGAGCTCAACCTCATCAACGTACTTGCAGCCCTGGTAGTAGCGCTGCCTCGGCCAGCCCTCGGCGTACTTATGCATGAACCCAGAAGCGACGGCTCTCGTTACGCTTGGGGAAGTTATGTTCTCACTTGCGATGAGGTTTATGGTGTGGCTCCTCCACTTTTCATGCTCTTCAACAAAATTCAGAACCCTGTCACGATAATCCCTGTATCCATCGGCCATGGGAAACACCTCGATGGGGAGTTGAACGGAGAGAATATAAATCTTACCGAAGGAGGAGAAAATCGGAGGGTCAGCGGCGGAGCTTCGCCGCGAGCCACATCAGGATTGGGAGTACTATGAATGCCATCAAGTCACCTGTATCTCCGGCAAAGGCCAAAACGTCAGCGAAGTTCCTGACACCCGCGAAGTAAACTACCGCGGGCGGAATGACCGTCAGCGCCCACGCTGCTTTTCTGCCCAGCTTCACGAACTCCTCGTTGTTGCTCTGCTGTGCGAGAGCTATGCCGATGTAGCTCGTGGTTATTGCAAGCAACGGAATGAAGTTGCCCACAAGCCAGCCCAGTTTTCCGTATATCTGCTCAAGGGCCTGCGTTGCCACCTGCGGAGTCTCCATTCCGAACACCAGCAGGAAGGAGGCCATGAATATCGCGTAGATTATAGTGGGTATAAGGAACGCCAGCACGAGCACCTTCTTGGTCTCCTCGTAGCTTCCCAGACCCTTGTACACATCTGGAATTATCGTGTGGCAGCCGAGGGCGAAGATTGCCACACCCGTTATGCTGAGCAGGCCACTCCACTTCACGTAGAGTGCTTTATCCGGATCGGCGTGGGGGAGGAGCATTGCCGTGACCATTATGAAGAGCGCCAGCATGAAGTAGCTCATTATCAGCTCTGTCTTTCCGCTTGCCTCAAGCCCGCGGTAGACGACGAAGGAAGCCAGTACCCAGAATATCGCTGCTCCGACCGTGTCGGTGACTCCGAAGAGGCTTGCAAAAACGTGGCCCATTCCTGCTATGTAAGCCAAAATTGCCCCGAAGCTCATCAGGCTCACGCTCAGGTACATCATCCAGCCGCCGGCCTTTCCAAGGGTCTTGTTGGCTATCGTGCTCATCTGTGCCCCGTTCATCTCGGCACTGAACTTGAGAACTATGAAGGCCGTTCCAAGCATGAGGAGCATGACCCCCGTGAGAACCCCCAGTGCGGGGATGAGTCCAACTTTGCTGGCCGCGTACGGCAGCCCAAGGACACCCGCCCCTATCTGCGTCCCCACGAGTATCGCCAAGGCCTCGTTCTTCGTTATGTGTGCCTTTTCTACCCTTATGGTGCTCGTGCGTATGCCCCTTACACCCTTTTTCTTTCTGATGCTCTGGATGACGGTGAGCTTCTTACGCCTCTGGGCGGCAAGTCTCGCCTGATAATACCTCCCGTGTGAAGTAGTAACTTTCTCTCTCTTAATCCCCTCCGACACGGGCATTTTTCTCACCTCGATTAAATGTACTCATGGATACAATTTAAACCCTCCCACGGAAATATGAAGTGTATTTCAAAGATTATTCGGTCGGCAACGCAAGACACCAAAGCCCTGGGCAGGATTTTTAAGGAGCATCGAGTATGCGTGACCATGATAGAGGAGGCAGCCAAACTCCTGGCCCGTTCGAGGTTCGCTATAGCGTTCACCGGCGCTGGGATAAGCGCCGAGAGCGGCGTTCCTACA
>JALSNG010000062.1 GCA_026987155.1 Thermococcus sp.
CCGGAAGATTATGTACTCGGCCCAGTCAAGGACGGGATTGTACTTGACCTCCTTCGCTGGACAGAAGGCCTTCCTGAGTTTTTGCCTTATCTCCTCCGGCGTGTCGTGGATGAAAACTGCCGAGTAAGGCTTGCTCTTGCTCATCTTCATCTGGGTCTTGAGCTCCTTGAACTGCTCCTCGCTCTCTATCGGCCAGACCGGCGGCTCCTGAAGGCCAAGTAGGAGGTGGTGGTGCAAAGCGACGGGCTTGAGCTTCTCACCCTTCCACTCAAGGGGATGGTACTTCAGCTTTTGAGCGACTTCGATAGCTATGACGTGGGCCTTCCTCTGGTCCATTCCGGCGTGGGCTATCGTGACCCCCTGGTAGAAGATGTCAGCCACCTGCATCGCCGGGTAAATCAGCTTTGCGAAGTCTATGGCTTCACCCATCTGCCTGCCCATTATCGTTATGGAGCGCATCATCCTCGCCAGAGTAACGTTCTTGGAGATGTCTATGACGGTCTGCCAGTAGTCACCCTTCTCCAGTATCTCACTCGCTAAGACAAACTCGACCTTATCTGGATCGCCGCCCATGACCTTTATGCTCTGCTTCATGCCCTCCTTGAAGTAGCTCAGCGCCACCTTCTGGATGACCTCTAAGTCCCCGCCGAGCTTGTCGTTTATCCAGCTGTGCCAGTCAGCTAAGAATATCCTCGTCTTGATTCCAGCCTTCTGAAGGTCGGCTATCTTCGCCCCGGCCATCAAACCGGTTCCGAGGTGAATGTAACCGCTTATCTCAAATCCGATGTAGTGCTGCATTGGAACGCCGACTTCGAGCAGGTGAAAGAGGTTCTCTTCAGTCAAAAGCTCCTCGGTTGGCTTTCTCTTAATAAGTTCGATTCTCTCATTTATATCCATTCCCATCACCTTAACCTCAATTCAGCAGATGCTTTAAGGATTTTACCCCCATGTTAGAGGCATATACGTGTAAATTTCAAAGGGTTTTGGGGCGTTGTTTTGCAATTTCCATTTCTGGATAAGGTTTATAACTTCAACGCCGATAGAAAGCCCGGTGATACCATGAAGAAGGTTGCCATCCTCTTAGCGGCCTTTGTGCTGCTGTCTCTTTTTGGGATCTTTGCCACGCCAATGGCCAGCGCTGCGGACACTGGAAAGCCGGTTATAGCGGTGGACCTCGCCCACGGTGAGAATCCAAAGGGACTGCTCGACGTAACCTACAAAAACAAGACACTAACAAAGGGAATGCTGGACACTCTAAAGAATTACACCTTCGTTTACTTCGGTGACACTAAATACGAGGACGAACTCGGGATTAAGGACATTGGAAAACAAATAACTTACGACGCCCTCAAGAATAACAACGTTAGCATACTCGTAATAGGCCAACCCACCAGCCCCTTCCTCCCGGATGAAATAAAAGCCATCAGACAATGGCTCCAAGAAGGCGGTCACGTACTCTGGATAGCCGGAGATTCCGATTACGGAAACGGGGCTAAGACTCAACAGTTCGTTGACAGCATCCTCGACCAGCTCAACATGACCAACCTCCGCGTTGACCTCGCCTCCGTTGAGGACGCCGTAAGCAACGCCGGTGGAAAATCCTACCGTGTAGTTGCTTACGCCGACCCAGAAGCCAACACTCCCATGAGGGACGTCCTCGTTAAGGGATTCGAACACGACGGAAAGGTTCTAACCCACGGGCCGGGTGTCGTTGCTTGGGTAGACAACCCCGACGGGACTGGAAACTGGCACCCGCTTTCATCGGGAAGCAGCCCGAACGAGGCGTACATACTCGTTCACAGTTCAAACAACTCGGACATAACCGAGAACAACGCTCCCCCGGCTAACGCTTACCAGGCCGGTCAGACTGGTGAATTCCCGATCGTTGCTGCACAAATAATCAAGGTTGGTGACAAGAAGGACGTTATCATCGTCAGCGGTGAAACTCCCATTGGCGGTTACGAACCCATGTGGGCCAGCCAATACTACGATGTCAAACTCGACGGACCGAAAGCCGTTGCCAACATATTTGAGTGGAGTCTTGAGGTCACAAAGATGAAGGAGACAACGACCAGCGGCGGCGGTGGAATTTGTGGTCCGGCTTTAATAGTGGCCTTAGCCGCGGTGCCACTCCTCCTCAAGAGGAGGCACTGACCCATTTCCTTTTGTTTTATGGTTGAACCACAGGATTTTTTAAAGGCACCTTTCAATCTCCCAGGAGGGATACCAAATGAAGAAGGCAATGGCCTTGCTTGTCATTTTTGTGCTCGGCCTTAGTGTAGTGGCCAGTGGCTGTATGAGCAGTGGAGGTGGCGGTGGAACGACCACCACGAGCAGCGCCAAGGGGATAACCCTCGTGATTGTCACCAGGCACGACGCCACCATTCAGTACAAGGTCAAACAGCTATTTCTGAAGAGTGACATAGCAAAGCAGTACCACATCACAAACATAAAGTTCATAGGCGTTCCCGAGGCACTTTGGCCCCAGTACATAAAGCAGGGTGCCGACGTTGGCTGGGGCGGGGGTCCGACGCTCTTCGATGATATGTACAAGATGGGTTACCTTC
>JALSNG010000063.1 GCA_026987155.1 Thermococcus sp.
GGTTTCAATGGCTTCGCCATTCAACCACTCCCCAGTCCTCATCGTGGCTGGTCCTTTTGCCCTTCAGTGATACAACCCCAAAGGCGTCCCATATTGGGTCTTTTGAAATCTCTTCCTCGGTTAAATTTGCATTTTTTCGCAGGTACTCCTCTATTGCATCCCGCAGGATTTCCTTTATGGGCCTTTTTTCCCTTAGGGAGAGGGCTTTGAGCATTGAGTAAAGACTTTCATCTATCTCGGTCTGAACATGCTTCGTTGATGACATGAAATCACCATAAAGATGAAATGTTGAAGGACATTTAAACCTTCCTAACCCACAGCGCCCCGGCCATACCGAAGTAGGTCGGACAGGCGTAGGCCGAATCTTTAAGCTTGAATTCAGCCTTCCTCATGGCCCCGAGCATTATGAGCATTTGCCAATAGCTGTCAACCAAGGCATTCCTCACGAGCCCCTCGGGGATTTTTAATAGCTCTTCAAGGCGGTTCTCGTTAATCAGCTCCATGATGAGCCTGTCGTAGGTTTCGCTCTCCTCTCTCAACCCGTACGGCCCGTTTTTATCGTGAGCATGTCCGTGATCTGCGCTTATTATCAGAGCTATCCTTCTCTCGTCACTCTCAATGACATCACCGAGGACTTCTCCAAATTTGACGAGTGCCCCCCTTGGAACCCCGCGTGAGGGCGTTATAAGAACCAGCGGCTTCTTGTCCAAAAAGTTCAGCGGAATCAGCTCGCCCCAGCTCAACGGCCATCTCGAATACTCTCCCCTCAGCGAGGCGAAGTTCAAATCGACAACCGGCATTCCCACCTCTTTCTCGGCCTTGTAGATTTTCTCGGCCAGTTCGCGGTCGGTCTTCCACTCGCCAGGCAGTTCCTTTCCTTCAAATGGTAACCACGAGACGAGGTTTTCGGCGAGAACAACGCCAAGATGGTCACTCATGCGGGCGTTGTGCGGGCTTATCAGGACGTAGGCGTTGGTTTCTTTGAACTCCTCGCCGATTTTCCTTAGAACATCCGCGAGTCTTCTCGTCTCTTCATCTGGGGGATCCAAAACGGGGTTCCCATGGGGCATCAGGCCAACTCCTGTGAACATGGCACCACCGTGAGAAGTTGGGTCAGGGGGTTTTATATTTGACCATTTTGGGAGTGTTCAAAAAGAGGGATAGATTCGTGGAGAAATGGAAAGGAGAGGTTTCACACACCCATTCTCCCGAGGGCGTAGCGGAGTATACCCCCCGCTTTCAGGTACTCGATTTCCGCGGGGGTTTTAATTTCTGCCCGCACCTGAAATTCAATGCACTCGTCGCCTCTCTTTGCACGCACTGTGAGCGTTTTCCCGGGCCTTAGGTCCCCGATTTCGATCTCAAAGACCTCGTCTCCCCTTATCCTTTCCCTATCCTCTGGGTTCACGAAGGTTAGGGGCAGAATCCCCATGCCAACGAGGTTGCTCCTGTGAATCCTTTCAAAGCTCTCTGCTATGACAGCCTTCACTCCGAGCAGAGCCGGCCCCTTTGCCGCCCAATCCCTGCTACTCCCCACTCCATACTGTTTGCCGGCTATTATGAGGAGAGGCGTTCCCTCTTTTTTGTACCGTATTGCCGCGTCGTAGACGCTCATCTCCTCCCCCGTGGGCCAATAGGTGGTTCTGAAGCGGGCGAAGGTCCCACGCATCATGACCTCGTGGTTGCCCCGTCTCGCACCGTAGGTGTGGAGGTTCTCAACACCGAGCGAGCGGAGGTATCTTCCCGCGGGGCTTTCAGGAGCTATGGCGTTGGCGGGGCTTATGTCGTCGGTACTGACCCTGTCCCCGAGCATTATCAATACCCTCGCACCTTTAATGTGCTCTCCGAGGGGTTCAATCTCAAAAAAGGGGGGCTTCCTTATGTAGGTGGAGTTCCCCCAGGAGTAGAGGTCTCCCCGGGGAGCTTCGATGGACTCCCAAAGGGGGCTCTCGTAGAGGTTTGAGTACTTTTCCCTGAAGAGGCCCCCATCAATCCTGTGAAGTAGCGGGAATACCTCTTCCCTGGAAGGCATGATGTCCCGAAGGTAGACGGGCCTCCCGTTTGGGTCGAGTGCAAGCGGTTCGGATGGGTTGAAGAGCCTCCCCGCTATGGCAAAGGCCACCACCAAGGGGGGGCTTGCGAGGTACGTGTGTTCTATAAGCGGATTAACACGTCTTTTGAAGTTTCGGTTGCTGCTTATGACCGCGACTCCCTTTACGCCGGCCATTATCGCCTCCTCGGCCTCCCTCGTGAGCGGCCCGCTGTTTCCGATACACGCCGCACAGGCGAAGCCGTTTACGTGGAAGTTCAGGGCTTCGAGGTAGGGTAGCAGACCGAGCCTTTTTAGGTATTCGACGGTCACCCTGCTTCCCGGTGTGAAGCTCGTCTTAACCCATGGCTTAACCCTCAGCCCGAGTTCAACCGCCTTCTTCGCCACCAGGGCCGCTGATATGAGGTTGTAGGGGTTGCTCGTGTTGGTGCAACTCGCTATCGCAGCGAGGGCCACAAAACCGTCCGGGAGCTCGAAATTCTCGCCGTTCCTTCCAACCCTGAGGCTCTTTTCCTTCTCAAACCTGAGCTCACGAAGTGGGATCCTGTCCTCTGGATGATCGGGTCCGGCAACGGAAGGTTCGACCTTGGAGAGGTCTATTCTTACAATGCGATCGTAGGTGGGTTCCTCCTCCCGGAAGAGGAGGTTGGCCTGGGCGTAGTCCCTCACCAGTCTGGCCCTTTCTTTTCCCCTCGTCAGCTCTATGAAGTTGATGGTCTCACCGTCTATGGGGAAGTATCCTACTGTCGCACCGTTCTCTGGGGTCATGTTCGATATGACTGCCCTGTCAAAGGCATTCAAAGCCTCAACGTTGCCTGTGTATTCCAGGAACTTTCCCACAACGTTTTTTTTCCTTAGTTTTTCGGTTATAGCAAGCACTACATCGGTTGGGGTTATCTCCGGCGAGGGCTCCCCTTCAAGTTTAACCCCAACGACCTCTGGAACCGGCATGTGATAGGGCTCCCCGAGGAGCGCTGCTTCCGCCTCTATGCCGCCTACTCCCCAGCCGAGAACCCCTATTCCGTTGACCATCGGCGTGTGACTGTCAGTTCCGAGAACGGTGTCTGGGTATGCCAGGCCGTTCTCGAGGAACACCACTCGAGCGAGGTGTTCGGTGTTTATCTGGTGAATTATACCCTTTCCGGGAGGGATTACTCTGAAATTCTTGAACGCTCTTCCAGCCCATTTCAAGAGGGAATAACGTTCCCTGTTTGCCTTTATCTCCTCCCTCATATTCTCTCCAAGAGAGTATTCTGTCCCGTGATAGAGGACGATGAGGGAGTGGTCAATGACGAGTTCCACTGGTATTCTTGGATTCACCTTTGTGGGGTTCCCTCTTTCCTTCACGTAATCCCTCATGGCGGCGAGGTCAACGACTGCGGGAACTCCCGTGTAGTCCTGCATTATAATGCGGGAGGGGTAGAATGGAATCTCCCCCCTTCCTTCAAAGAGGTTGGGTATGAGGCTCTCGTTTCCTTTTCTGAGGAGGTTTTCCGCGAGAATTCTTAAACTGTACGGTAGTCCCTGGATGTCGTAGCCTTCCATTTCGAGTTTTTTTAGGCTGTAGAACTTGAAAGAGCCGTTGTCTTCAATGTACATTCTCCATCTCCTCCATAACGGCCCTACCGAACCCCTCCGTCGATAGGTTTCCTCCGAGGTCGAGGGTTTTCCTCCCCGAGGTTATGGCTCTCTTGATGGCCTCTCGGATCAACATGGCGGCCTTCTTCCATCCAATGTACTCAAGCAGAAGGGCACCGCTAAGGATCGCCGCTGAGGGGTTTGCAATTCCCTTTCCTGCTATATCTGGGGCCGTTCCGTGGACTGGTTCGGCCAGTGCAACCTCGTCTCCAAGGTTAAGTCCAGCCGCCATTCCAACTCCTCCAACGAGGGCCGCAGCGGCGTCACTTATGTAATCGCCGTTCAGGTTGGGGGTAACTATGACATCGTATTCTCCCGGCCGGAGGATTATCTGCTGAAACATGTTGTCCGCTATCCTGTCGTCAACGAGTATTCTGCCGGGTCTTCTCTCTCCTATGCTCACGTATTCTCCGAACTCTTCCCTTGCCACCTGGTAGGCCCATTCCCTAAAGGCTCCCTCCGTGAATTTCATTATGTTGCCCTTGTGCATTATTGTTACCCTCTTCCTCCCCTTCTCAACGGCCCATTGGATGGCTCTTCTCATTATCCTTTTGCTTCCGAACTCGGAGATAGGTTTAACCCCTATACCCGCGTCTTCCCTTACCTCGATTCCGAACTCCTCGAGGAGGAAGTTTCTGAACTTCTTGGCTTCCTCTGTTCCTGCCCTCCACTCTATTCCGGCGTACACGTCTTCTGTGTTTTCCCTGAAGATTATGAAGTCTACTTCCTCTGCCCGGGAGAATGGCGTTGGCGCCCCGTAGTACTGGACTGGTCTGACGTTTGCATATAGGTCGAGGGCCGTCCTAAGGGTCACGTTTAGGCTTCTATGGCCGCTTCCCACTGGGGTTTCAAGGGGGCCTTTTAGGGCAGCCTTCAGCTCCCTTATGCCTTCTATGGTCTCCTTCGGAAGGAGGGTGCCTTTTTCACGTAGCGCCTTTTTCCCTGCCAGCAGTTCCACCCATACTACGCTCCTGTCCTCGTATGCCTTTTCCACGGCCCTGTTCACGACTTCTTTTGCAACACCCATGACCTCTGGCCCAATTCCGTCTCCCTCTATAATGCCCAATGCGACCTCTTTGGGAGCTCTAACCCTTCCATTCTTTGTTTCTATTGGATCTCCCTTCCACTCCATTTTATCACTCCCTCTCCTCTATGGGCACGTATCTCTTCCCTATCTCGCCAACGTACTTCAACCTGGGCCTTATCAGCCGGTTATGGGTTAAATACTCGGCCAAGTGGGCGGTCCAACCCGCTATTCGACCCATCGCAAAAACGGTGGTATACAGCTCCGGGGGTATTCCAAGGGCATGGAACACTATCCCGGCCCAATAGTCGACGTTCACGTGCACCCCCTTCTCTGCGAGGTGGGTTTCTACGAGCTCCTCTATTCTCTCCGCTACTTCGAAAAGCCTCGGATTGCCGAGTTCCCTGGCGTAGTTCTTGAATATCCTCGCCCTTGGATCGTAGGTTTTGTAGACCCTGTGTCCGGCACCCATTATTCTCTTCCCCGAGCGCAATGTCTCCCAGAACCATTCTTCCGCTCTCTCTGGAGAGCCTACTTCGATGAACTGGTTAAGGGCCTCTTCCACGGCGCCACCGTGAAGCGGTCCTTTGAGGGCACCTATCCCTGCAACTACGGCTGAATAGTAGTCGCTTAGGGTTGAGCCGACCGTCATGACGGTAAACGCTGAGGCGTTTATCTCGTGCTCGGCGTAGAGTATCAGCGCAACGTCGAGGGATTTCTCCTCTCGTAACGTGGGTTCCTCACCTCTCAGCATGTACAGAAAATTGGCCGCGTGTCCGAGCTCCGTCTTGGGTTCAACGTAGTCTAAGCCGTTTTTCGTTCTCCAGAGGTTTGCGATGATCGTCGGCATCTTTGCCGTCACGCTTATTCCCTTCTGATACACGTCTCCCGTACTCAGGCTGGGCTCCCCGTCAAGGTTCCCGAGGTACGAGATAATGGTTCTCAGGGCTCCCATTGGGTGGACACTTTTTGGAAGTTTATCCATCAGCTCCAGCACTTCTCCTGGAAGGAAGCGGTTTTTAGCGAGGTTCTTCTTGAATTCCTCCAACTCCTTCTTCTTGGGTAGCCTTCCGTACCAGAGCAGGTACACCACTTCCTCATAGGAGCTCCTCTCCGGGAGTTCTTCCACGTCGTAACCCCTGTAGTACAGCTTTCCACCTTTTCCGTCTATGTAGCATATCGCAGAGGTGTCAACGTACACTCCTTCCATGCCACCTTCTCCAGTGCATCCCATCCTATCCCCCAAGGGGCCATCAAACTTCGAAGATATTTATATCACTATCGGTGTTATCTTTGTATAATGGACAGCTTTACTTTTGTTTTGAAAGTTTTGGCACTTGATTTATTGCTGAATATCAAAAAAAGTTGTCACAGAATTGTCTATTTTTCCGACACGAGTCCACCCCCTCTCTTTTCGATTGACGTTTTGTCCTTATCTCTCATCGTCAAAAGCCCGTGGTCTTCTCGACGAACCACTTATCCCCTTCCACAAATTTAGGGATTCCCTCTTCGTCATTATGTTTGTATCACTGGGAGTGAAATAAAAAATTTTGAAAAAATTCTTCAAAAATTGCCCCATAATTGTCAAAAATGATACAAAAATCCCCGAAATCTATAAAAATTTTCCGGAACATTGGTTTGAGCGGTCGGTTGGTGGAAGGTGAACGAGTGATGATAGGGCCTTATGTGAGGGACGACAAGGACTTTTCGGCATGCGGAGTGTTTGGAATAATGAACAGGTCCGGTGGCAGGTTTCGCGCGAGAAAAATAGTGAGGGCAATGGAAAACATGAGGGTCCGTGGGAACGGTCTCGGTGCAGGGTACGCTGTTTACGGCCTTTACAAGCAGTACAAAGAGTACTATGCCCTTCACATGATATTCGATGAGAAGAGCGTCAAGAGGAAGGTCGACGAGTTCCTTCAGAGGAATTTCGAGGTCGTCCACGAAGAGGCGATACCCACTGACGAGTCCGTTGGACTGCCAAACCCCCCCGTGTTCTGGCGTTACTTTGTGAGTCCTAAGAAAAAGGGGGGTGACAAGGCCCTAAGTGACGAGGACTACGTGATAAGCAAAGTCATGTACATAAACACCCGTCTTCGTGGGGTTTACGTTATATCCTCCGGAAGGAACATGGGCATCTTCAAGGGGGTTGGTTTTCCGGAGGATGTAGCCGAGTTCTTCATGCTCAATGAGTACAAGGGGTACATGTGGACGGCCCACACGAGGTTTCCCACCAACACCCCCGGATGGTGGGGGGGAGCCCATCCCTTCGGGATACTCGACTGGAGCGTGGTTCACAACGGGGAGATCAGCTCCTATGGGACTAACAAGCGTTATCTTGAGATGTTTGGCTACTATAGCACCCTCAAGACCGACACGGAGGTTTTAGCTTATATCTTCGACTTTCTCATGAGGAAGAGGGGTCTTCCCATCGAAGTCGTTGCCAGGATCCTTGCCCCCCCAACCTGGGAGGAGATAGACTCCATGGACGATCGCGAGAGGGCCTTTCACACCGCCCTAAGAATGACCTACGCTCCCCTCCTCGTTAACGGTCCTTGGGCAGTTATAGTCGCGAGAAACGGCATCATGTTCGGCCTTACCGACAGGATAAGGCTCCGCCCACTAACTACCGCAGAAAGGGGAGATTATTTCTTTATTTCCTCTGAGGAGGCTGCCATAAGGGCGGTTTCCCCGAACCTCGATCGAGTGTACACCCCATATGGTGGGGAGCCGGTAGTGGTCACCTTGGAAGAAAAAGCCCTCAAAAAGGTGCTGGGTGAGTGAAATGGTGTCTTACCTTCTACCAGAGTTTCAGGTAGTCCGGGATGACGAGCGTTGCACAAACTGTGGGGCGTGTGTTTTTCAGTGCCCATTTGGGGTTCATCAGTGGGATAGTGAGCACAACAGAATACTCATCGATTCGAGCAAGTGCGTGGGTTGTCAGCGTTGTGTGGTCTTCTGTCCGGAGGATGCCCTTATAGTGAAACCGTACGAGGGTTCGTACAGGCCCAATGCCTACTGGAGCAAGGGCGTTATAAGCGATGTAATTAGGCAAGCCGAGGGGGGCGGAGTTCTACTTACGGGCATGGGTAACGACAGGCCCCACAAGATATACTTTGACCATATCCTACTGAACGCCTCCCAAGTTACGAACCCCCCTATAGATCCTCTTAGGGAACCGATAGAACTGAGGACGTTCATCGGTTCAAAAACCGACAGACTTGAAGTGGATGTTGTGAGCATGGAGCTCAAGGGGGAGCTGCCACCGAATATCGCGATAGAGACTCCCATAATGTTCGCCGGAATGTCCTACGGGTCAATAAGCTACAACGCGTTTGTTGCGTTGGCTGAAGCCGCCAAGAAGTTCGGGACGATATTCAGCACCGGTGAGGGGGGCCTTCCTAAGGAGCTCAGGGAGAAATACGGGGCCAACGCAGTAGTTCAGGTAGCAAGCGGGCGTTTTGGGGTTGATTCTGAATACTTGAACTACGCAGCCGCCATAGAGATAAAAATCGGTCAGGGTGCGAAGCCGGGTATAGGCGGCCACTTGCCTGGAGAGAAGGTCACCCAGAGGATAGCCAGAACGAGGATGATTCCCGAAGGTACGGATGCTCTATCCCCGGCACCACACCATGACATATACTCCATAGAGGACCTTTCGACGCTGATTCATGCGATTAAAGAGGCCACGAACTATGAAAAGCCCGTTTTTGTTAAGGTTGCGGCGGTACACAACATAGCGGCCATAGCGAGTGGAATAGCAAGGGCTGGAGCAGATGCGATAGTCATAGACGGTTACCGCGGCGGAACCGGAGCGAGTCCAAAGATAATCCGAGATAACGTGGGTATCCCTATTGAACTGGCCCTCTCTGCTGTGGACACTCGCCTTCGGGAGGAGGGGATAAGGCACAGAGTTTCAATAATAGCGGCCGGTGGTATAAGGAACTCTGCCGATGTCGTTAAGGCAATAGCGCTGGGAGCGGACGCGGTTTATATCGGAACGGCGGCCCTGATTGCGATGGGTTGTACAATGTGTCAGATGTGTCACACCGGGAAATGCCCGTGGGGAATAGCCACGCAGGATCCGATGCTTGAAAGACGCCTCAGTCCTGCACTTGCCTCCAAAAGGCTTGTCAATCTCCTGAGGGCGTGGAGCATGGAAATTAAGGAAATGCTCGGTGCCATGGGTATAAACGCAATAGAGAGCTTGCGGGGAAACAGGGAACACCTGAGGGGCGTTGGGCTCGAAAGTTGGGAGCTTGAGGTTTTGGGAATAAAGGGAGCGGGGGAATGAGTTGTGATGAGGACACTCGACGTTGTTAATCCATACCTTGAGGAGGTTAGGACTCTCGAAGAACTCCTCGAAAGGGTGGACATTGAGGGGGAAAGCGCCGTCATCGATGCTAAGGGTCTCCAGCACAAGGAAATAAATGATCTAATGAGGGAGCTCGTTCACCGAGGTGTTAGGCGGGTAAGGCTGGTAAACGTGTTTGGACAGCGCTTCATTGGCACGAGGCTTTTCTTCAGGGAAGGTCTTCGGGTGGAGATCGAGATAGAGGGCTTTCCGGGAAACGACCTGGGAGCGTTCCTGAGCGGCCATAGGATTGTCGTGAGGGGCAACGCCCAGGATGGAGTTGGCAACACCATGGACGATGGAGAGATAGTTATACACGGCCGGGCCGGTGACGTCGTTGCCATGAGCATGAGGGGTGGGCGGGTTGTTGTGAGGGACTCCATAGGCTATCGTGGAGCCATTCACATGAAGGGGCTCGAGGGAAAAGAACCCCTGCTCATAGTTGGGGGTACCGCCCAGGACTTCCTCGGGGAGTACATGGCCGGTGGAAGGGTTGTCCTGTTGGGGATAGGTGTGGAGAGGCACAGGATGCGCTACGTTGGAACCGGAATGCACGGTGGGGCCATATACGTGGGCGGAACAATCCTTCCCCACCAGGTTGCCAAGGAAGCCACCTTTGGAAGCATGGACGAGGAGGATTGGAAGTTCTTGGAGAAAGTCGGTGCTCTCTATGCCAGGGAGTTCAATGTTGACGACGTTCTCGAAAGGGAGTTTGTCAAGATAGTTCCGAGGAGCAAAAGGCCCTATGGGAGCCTATACGTTGCGGGGAAGAATGAGAACCAGGGTAAAAAAATTAATTTCAGTCTCTGAGGCAATCCCAGATCCTCTCTATGGGGCAATCCTGCACCCTGCCCCATGATGCTCTCCCTCCCGTTTTCAACCCGGAACCGGTGAGCAGGATCACGACCTTTGAATCCTCTAATTCAAGCTTTTTCAGGGCAGCGACTCCGGTGGCGCTCGCCGGTTGGACAAAAAAGCCCTCTCTTGCCAGTTTTACCTGCGCTTTCGCTATCTCCTCGTCCGATACTTTTACGCAACGCCAGTTGAACTCTCGTAGTAGTTTAAGCACCGCATTCCCGCTTGGGGGATAGGGGTTAGCTATTGCCTTCGCTATTGTGTTAGGTCTTTTAAAGCGTTCTACCCGGCTTTTTCCCTTTTCGAACGCGCTGCATATGGGCGAGCAGCCCTCTGCCTGAACCGCTATCAGTTCGGGAGGTTCGTCGATTAACCCGTTTTTGTGGAGTTCTAAAAACCCCTTCGCTACTCCCCTGAACAATCCTCCAGAGCTTGTGGGGATTATAACCTGATCAGGGGTTAACTCCTCTGCTATCT